>JAIOSR010000132.1 GCA_021107495.1 Desulfobacterales bacterium
TATTGATGGACATTTTACGAGTCCATCAATATTGTATGTTCATATCAGTTTTCTGTCCACTTTTTATCTTGTAGACCTGAACATCTTTTCCCTGGGTTACATTAGAAAACTTCACAGTGGCCGTATTAGGCGATACCTTGCCCTCGTTGACCGCCCTTACTCCAAAAACATTTTGCCCCTTGGCCAGAGTCACGGTAAATGACTGATGGGCCTTTTTGAGTAGTATCCCTCCTCTTAACACCTTGCCATTCAATAAAATGTCTATAATATCACCGTCTTCCTGTCCGTGGTCCCAGAAGGTGACGGTAATGGTCTCTGAATTTACCGTAGTGTTTGAAAGACCCTGCCCGGTCGATGAAGATGAACCGGATGGGCCTTTGCCTCCCGAAGGCCCTCCGGGAGGCGGCCTGTGTCCGCTATCCCGCCGGTCCCCGGCGTTCTGTGCCCATTGTTGATCCCTCTGCAGATCCCTCTGGAGATCATCCTGGCCATACCTGTCACCTTGTCTGCTCCCGTAACCGGAAGCATAGCTGTCCCGGCTGGTCCGATCGGTCACGGCCTGGTTTCTCTGCTGGTCCCTCTGGCCGTAGCGATTGATCAGATCCTGACTGCTTACCGCAGGTGGTTTGGGCTGGTTTAACCCCATGGTCTGCTCGATCCGGTCGGTCATGCGATCTATTTGGGCGTCCGTTGCCTTTGTCCCGGACCGGTTCAAGTGGTCCGCAATAATATTTCGTCTTTCCCCATGGCTTGTGGCACCCAGAAGATCAACAAGGATGTCGCCCCCGAGATTCCCTGTGTTGCCTCCCCCTTTGTCAGGAGGCGGTGGTGGAGGTTCCACCGGGGGTTCAGGGTCGGTCTTATCCGGTGGTTTTTGCGGCTCTGGCTGCGTCTCGGTTTTCACGGGCGGCTTTACGGGCGGCTTCTCCGGTGGCTTAACTGGTGGCTTCTCCGGTGGCTTAACCGGTGGCTTAACCGGCGGCTTTACCAAAGGCGGAGGAGGCGTATCGCCCTTGTCCGGTGGGGCCGGTGGCGTGGCAGGTGGCGGAACCGCAGGCGGGGCGGGAGGCCTGTTATTCTCAGGTGGTTTGGGCTGGTTGGCATTTCTCTCCGCGTCCTGGGCCGCGAGGTTCCGCGCATCATTTACCACATTGCCGGCCTGATTTCCAACCGCACTGACCACAGTGGTAAGACCGGGAACGTTTTGAGTCTTATCATTAATCAAATCTCCGGGAAGCTGCTCAATCCTTTGCAGGTCTCTACCCGTCTTTGTTCCCTCCCTTACCGCCTTGGTGCCGGCATCCGCAACGGTGTCCCTCACCTTGACGATGCCGTCACTGATATATCCGGCCATGTTTTCGTTGTGATCCTTTATCCTCTGGGATGCGTTGGGGTTGCTCTGGATCACGGCTTCCTGCTGAAATCTGTTAAGGGGCGCAACCGCCTCAATGGTCTGTTTTGTGTTGTCAAGACGTCGCGTTATCCCTTCCTGATCCAGAGGTCTGTTGGGATTATAGCTGTGAACTCCCGAGTTCAGACCCCTTTCCACCATCTGCTGGGCCGAATCGATCTTGTTTTGCGCCGCGTCCCTCAGGTATTTGCCCGGTCCTTCCTTTACGATCTGTTTACCTTCCTCATAGGTCTTGTTAATAACCGTTCCGGCCAGATAACCGCCGGCAAACGAAACTACGGCGGCCCCGCCGTAAACTATCACTCCGCCGATGATTGCAAAAATCTCACCTTCGGGGTCATTAAAATTGACGGGGTTATTCATGGCATAGAGATAGGGATGCCAGGTCAACGGCATGGTGGAAATCCCCTCCATGGGATCCCTTGTCAGAAACCTCTTTAATGTCGGGCTGTAAAAACGCGCCCGCATATAATAACATCCTATATCAGAATCATAGGGCCGACCCCCAAAGATAATTCCATCGGACAGTTTCTCTGATTTTTCGTACACGGGTTTGCCGAAAGGCGTGTATTCGTAGGACGAAACGACCCGGCCCCGGTCGTCGGTCACCAGCCTGACAGAGGCTAACCGGTCCTGGTGAAAATAAAATTTTCCATTCTTTTCAAGACTGATAACGTCATCAAGCCCGGGCCCGTGGACATAAAACTTGACCAGCCTCTTTCTCTTGTCCAGTTCCAAAATACGTCTGTTGCCGTTCCAGAGGATATGCCTCTCATCTCCATCTTTTTCATAATATATCAGCCGGCCCAGGGGGTCGTAACGGTATTCTTTGAATGAACCATCGGGCAACTCGGCCCTTAGCAGCCTTCCTTGAAAATCATATTCAAAATTATATTTATCTCTCCCAAAAACCCCTGTTATGAGATTACCTGCCCGGTCATGACGCATTCTCCCTTTTCCACGTTTCGTGATCCGGCCTATTCCCTTGTATTCATATGAGATTTTGCCCTCAGGCAGGAGTTCCTCAACCATATTTCCATTGCCGTCATATGAATAAGTCCATTTTTCCGGGTTTGATCCGTCAGTGTTTTTGACATAGCCTGTCAGTTCCCCGTCAGCATTATAGACATAAGACTTAACGGTTTTTTCATCCTTATTGCGGGTTTCAGCTAATAACCCGTCTTTTTCGTACTGATATGTTTCGTGAAACAGGATTTTGCTGCCGGATATAACCTTGATTGAACTGACTGCATCGACATCTTCATCATAGGTAAATTTTTGATGCACACCATTGGGGTATTGGATCTCTTTTATCCTTCCGGAAACTTCATATATGTATCCGGTCCTGCCTGAATCAGGATCCATGACGCCCTTGATGCGGCCTGCCTGATCATATTGGTACTCTATTGAGCCCGCCCCTCCCACTGAAACGGATTTCAATCTCCCCAACCGGTCATAGTCGCAGCGCATGGTCAGATCAAGCACCTTGTCTTCCACGGAGGTGATGCGGCCCTGCCTGTCGTAGTTATACTCCTGAAAAAAATGGGGCGATTCCATGGAGACGAGATCATCTCCCTTGTAACGGAAAAGATGGGATTCACCACTTGAATATCTTTTTTCAACCACCCTTCCGGCACCGTCATACTTGTTTCGGACAAACATGCCGTTTTCATCAATTACCCGGTCAAGCAAAAGCGACGGGGTCCATTTAAACTGTCTGGATTTGCCGAAAGCGTCAGTCACACGGGTCAACATGCCCGCGTGATTATATGTGTAATCCCTTGAGGCATGGTTTGGGAAAAGGCGCTTGACTTGATATCCGTTTACGGTTCTTTCAAGCGTAAATGTCATGTTGTCCGGTGTCTTCGCCTCTTTGAGTCTTCCCCCTGCATCGAACAGGTACCGGGAAATCCTGCCCTTAGCGTCCCTTGCGGTCTTAAGATTCCCCATAAGATCATAGGAATATTCCACAAACAAATCACGGTTTCTGAAAATATGGGTTATCTGATCAAGATCGTTATAACGGTACGTATAGGTTGGACCGTCTCCTGATCGCTCCGCGGTCACCCTGCCAACGGGATCATAAGACATCGTGGTTTTTCCCCTGGAGCCGCTTTTGACTGTTAAGGGATCGCCGTGTCCATCAATGGTGGTTGAGGATATGAGCATGTCCCCCTGTCTTTTTTCTCGAATAATACCGTTTGGGAACCTCAAAAACCGGATTTTTTCCTGTTCCGGTGGCGTGATGGAAATAAGATTATTTTTTTTGTCATATTCAAAAACCGTTTTCCCGCCCTTTGAATCAATCTTTTGGGAAAACAGGCTTGTACGGCCTTTGTATTTGTATTGAACGCCATTTCCCGAAGAATCAGAGGCCTTGACCATACGGTCCAGGGAATCATACCAATATCTTATCAGATTACCATCAGGCCTTTTCCATGCGGCGAGACGACCATTTTTATCGATCCTGTACCCGGTGAACCAACCCGACCCGCCGGAGATGCCTATTATGTTGCTCTCGCCTGAGCCATAATAGCTGTAATTAAAGGAATTGCCCGAGTGATCCGAGACCTTTATGCCTCCCCGGTCCGTCCGTATTTCAAAAAGAAACCACTCATTTTGGTTTGAGGTTATTTTTTTTACACGGCCCAGGTCTTTTCCTTCATAATCCACGGAAAGCGCTAACCCGCCGGGAAACGCAATGCCGGCCAGGCGTGAAGCCTTATTATAATTAAAGGTGGTTTTTTGGAGATTAAAACGGTTCACGGCAACAAGCCTTCCTCCGGAATCATAACTAAATGCCACACTTCTTCCCGCATCGTCATTCACTTCTTCCAGAAGGTGCCCTTCATTGTAAAAGAAAAAGAGTCTCCTGCCGGAGCTTTCCTCGATACTTGTAAGTCTACCCCCCTTATACTTATACGTCAGGCTGTTGACGTTGGGCTCTTCTATTCTAATTGGACTGCCGTTTTTTGAAAACAGGGTCGAATGTCCATTCTTTAAGGTCATAAGGAGTGACCGGTCCCCATTTTTCTTGATCACTGCCCCGTTATTACCCCTGAACAAATTTTTGCCCGCCTTTTTGAAGACAACCCTGCGGTTTGCGTTGATAATTACGATGCTGTCCTTTTTTGATTGGTCGACCCACTGTTCAAGGCCCAGCATCCATTCCTTTCCCAGCATTCCCTTTGGGTGGGGCCGACCCGTGTATATTCTTTCCACTCGAAGTGGAAATCCGATACCGGTCACTTCCATATCAATAGACGAAAATTTGAGTGATCTGTCAGGCATGGAGACAAAGAGATGATCATGGATATTCACTCCTAACATGCCGAGACTCCAGTTGTCCTGGGGCATCTCGAGTCGAATGTCGGAGCGGGCAAATTAAGCGTTTCCCAGGGCCGGGAAAAACAACTGAAATGCAAAAAGGGCTCGAACAAAAACGACAAATATCTTTTTGAACATAATTGATAACCTCGTTACGAGTTTAATTCCGCCTATTTTTGCTTCAAAATCAGAAAAAAGGTGAGAGGCTAACCTCACTGACTGCTTATGTCAAGCTTTAACGGAAAAATTATACCACAACAACCGCTTGAATTATAGAGGTAGAAAGAGCCCTAAAAGGGTACAAAAACGGCATCTCCAATAGTGTCCATAAAATAACAACTAATTTCCGGATGTAAACAGAACCCTAAAGTATCTAATAAATCTAACCGATAAATATGCTGGAACAAACGATTGTTATTACTTTAAAAAGCTCGGTGCAAAGGGCTTGAGCAAAAATAACTTGGCAGAATTGGCACCCGGGTAAGGGTATCTCACGGGAAGCATTGCTTGAAAGGAGATTTTGAACATGCCGTCCATGAACCAGGAAGATGTTGAAAAGGCACTCGCTTTGCGCTCAGGAGCGCCTGCTGTAAAATACAACAGATCATCAGGCACCTTCACCCTGATGAATGTTTTTTTTAAAACGGTAGGACAAATTGGAATAAAAACGCTAACTGAAAGACTGAAACGACAAATACCAGGGGCGAAAATCCTGAGTGCCTGGACAAAAAATAAAGAATCACAATGCGGGTTTGAATGCGTGGAATTTAGGGTCTGAAGCGTTGCTTTGAACGTATGGCCCCCGTCCTTCTTAACCCCTCACTCTGCCCTCTCCCGCCCGGATAAGGGTGTCTAATTGAAAGGAGGCGTCCATTTTAACATTGACAGCCATTTTATTCTTTTTGTAACCTCCATAAAATTTTCATTTAAGGTTAGGGTACGCAAAAGTCGGCCTTTCCTCATCCTTGAGTATTTTAGAATGGATCGGGAGTTGAGGGGGCTGACATATGATTTGGCAGGACACCTTGAAATCATATTAATCATTATTATTTTAGTTCTGTCGAACCCGGAGGATCATTGAATAAAGAGCCTGAAGTTCATTTTTGACCGGGCCGAGAAAGAGGAGAATTATGAAGACAACCCTGGAAGATATCAGCACTGTAAAGAAAAAATTACTTATTGAAATTGAATCCTCGGAAGTTGACAAAAAACTGGATGAAGCCTACAGGGATTTGAGCAAACGGGCGAAAATACCCGGGTTCAGGCCGGGAAAGGTGCCCCGAAAAATTCTTGAGGGCCGTTTTGGTGACCAGGTGTTGGAGGACGTGACAAAAGACCTGATTAGTGAGACTTTTCCTCAGGCTATAAATGAGGTCGAGACCTTTCCCTTAGGACCGCCTTTACTGGAAAAAGAAACCTTGAAACAGGGTCAAAACTTCAAATATTCCGCAGTGATGGAGGTCCGACCCAAATTTGAGGTGAAAGACTACCTGGGTCTTGATGTGGAAAAGGAAAAACTTTCAGTCACGGATGAAGATGTCGTGAAGCAACTTGAGCAAATCAGGGAGTCAAACGGAAAATTGACCTCTATTGAAGAGCAACGGCCTATACAAAAAGACGATTACGCGATCCTCGACTATGAAGGGTTTGAGGGCGATTCTCCTCTGGAAGGGATTAAGTCACCTAACTTTCTATTGAAAGTGGGAAGCAATGATTTCCACCCCAAATTCGAGGAAGCCCTTATAGGTCTTAATAAAGAGGATAAGACCGAGATCAAGGTAGATTTTGAGGAGACATACCATCATTCCAAACTTGCCGGGAAGAGCGTGAAATTCAAGACCAAGATAACAGACATCAAGGAAATGGCACTCCCGGACCTTAATGATGAATTTGCCAAAAATCTCGGGGCTGAACTCAAGGACCTCGCAGACCTTAAGGACAAGGTGAGAGAGTCAATTACAGCCCAGGAGGAAAAAGGGATCGATAGAGGTCTGAAACAGAGATTAATTGAAAAAATCTCGGCCGGTGTTGACTTTGAACTCCCCCAGGTCCTCGTTGATTCCGAAGTTGATTATGCCATCGAAAACATCAAGCAGAATCTCATAAGGAGCGGCTCAGACCTGGAAAAAGCAGGGATATCTGAAGAAAACATCAGAAAAGACTTCAGGCCCGCCTCGGAAAAGCGTGTCAAAGACATGCTTGTCCTGGGTGAGATAGCCAGACAGGAAGAAATCACGGTGGAAGAAGAGGATCTTGCCGAAGGATATAAAGATTTGGCCGCAAGCATGGGCCAGGACCCTGAGACCATTCGAAAATATTATGAGGCAAGAAAAATTGAGGACTCTCTCAAGGAAAAACTGTTAGAGGAAAAAGCATTGAATTACCTGGTCGAACATGCTAACATTACCGAAGTAGACAAGATTGAAAAGGTTGAAGATAATAACAAAAAGGAGAATGACTAAATATAATGCTGATACCAATGGTTATTGAACAGTCAAGCCGCGGTGAACGGGCCTATGATATTTATTCCCGGCTTTTAAAGGATAGAATCATCTTTATGGGAGAACAAGTCCAGGATGACATGGCCAATATCATCATAGCACAGATGCTCTTTTTGGAGTCCGAGGACCCGGACAAGGACATTAACCTGTACCTCAATTCCCCGGGTGGTGTCACGACCTCGGGATTGGCCATCTATGACACTATGCAGTATATAAAACCGGATATCACGACAATCTGTATGGGACAGGCCGCAAGCATGGGCGCACTGCTTCTGGCAGCAGGAGCCAAAGGCAAACGATATGCCCTCCCCCACTCCAGGATAATGATTCATCAACCTTTAGGAGGTATGCAGGGACAGGCCACGGATATAGACATTCATGCCAAAGAAATACTGAGAACAAGGGACACCCTTAACGATATCTTAGCCAAACACTCGGGACAGGATATTAAAAAAATCCGAAAAGACACTGAGCGTGATTTTTTCATGAGCAGCGAAGAGGCCAAAGAATACGGCATTGTAGACAAGATTATCACAACAAGGGAAATGCAGGACCGGTCAAATAATAAGTAAAAGGTGGTTGATTATGGCCAAAAACAATGATTCAAATGACGATCTGTTGTGTTCTTTTTGCGGAAAAAGCCAGGATGAAGTAAAGAAACTGATCGCAGGACCATCCGTTTATATATGCGACGAATGTATCCAGTTGTGTAATGAAATAATAGGCGAAGAATACGGACAGGAAAGTGAAGAAGATCCTGAGGGTCAATTACTAAAACCTGTCGAGATAAAGGAAATCCTGGACCAGTATGTAATTGAGCAGGAAAAACCCAAAAAGATCCTTTCCGTTGCGGTTCACAACCACTACAAGCGGATCAACACCAAAGTGGACATGGAAGGTGTTGAGATAGAAAAGAGCAATATTCTTCTGATAGGGCCCACCGGATCGGGTAAAACCCTACTGGCACAGACCCTGGCCAGGACATTGAAAGTGCCCTTTACAATTGCCGACGCCACAACCCTTACAGAGGCGGGTTATGTGGGCGAAGACGTTGAAAATATCATATTGAACCTGGTCCAGATGGCTGATTACGACGTGGAATCCGCATGCAGGGGGATTGTATATATCGATGAAATCGACAAGATCGCCCGGAAATCGGACAGCCCGTCCATAACGCGTGACGTATCCGGTGAGGGGGTCCAGCAGGCACTCCTCAAGATAATTGAAGGGACCATGGCCAACGTGCCGCCCAAAGGGGGCAGAAAACACCCGCAACAGGACTTTGTTAAAGTGGATACCAGTAATATCCTCTTTATCTGCGGGGGCACCTTCAATGGTCTGGATAAAATCATCAGAAATCGAATCGGAAGTAAATTGATTGGTTTTGAGGCCGACATTCAAATAAAGGAAGAAAAAGATATCAACCAGATTCTTCCCCTTGTCCAGCCCGAAGATCTGATCAAATTCGGCCTGATTCCTGAATTTATCGGCAGGATCCCTGTTGTTTCCACATTGGGCGAGTTGAGCATGGAAGCCCTTGTAAGGATTCTGACGGAACCTAAGAACGCCCTTGTCAAACAGTACAAGAAACTGTTTGAGTTGGAGGAAGTTGAACTAAATTTCACCGATGAAGCCCTTTTGTCCGTTGCTCAAGATGCAGTTAAACGGAAATCCGGCGCGCGGGGTCTTAGGGCGATCCTGGAATCAGTCATGTTGGATATAATGTATGACATTCCTTCCACTATGGGCATCCGAGAATGTGTCATTGGTGAAGAGGTCATAAAAAAGGGTGAATCCCCAATTCTCGTTTATGAAACCCAGGCAGAATACGGACAAAGTAATGTTTAATGTAAATAAAAAAAATCAAACCGAATTGCCGACAGACGATAAGTTTTATTATCCGCTTCTTGCCCTCAGGGATGTGGTTATTTTTCCCAACGTGGTTGTCCCGCTGTTCGTGGGTAGAGAGAAGTCCATCAGGGCACTTGAATACGCCATGTCCCATCAGAAGGAAATATTTTTATCAGCCCAAAAGGACGCGAAAACAGATGATCCTTCTCCCGAGGACATCTATCTCTTCGGCACACTTGGCACCGTTCTCCAGTTGTTGAAACTGCCCGATGGCACGGTCAAGGCCCTGATAGAAGGAAAAGAAAGGGGCCTAATAGAAAATTTTCTCCATAAAAAAGATTTTTTTATGGTTGAGGTTACCAAGGTTCCGGCAGGGCAAGAGGTTAACCTTGAGACCAGGGCACTTGTGCGGACAATAAATTCCAACTTCGAAGAATATGCCAAGCTGAATAACAAGATAGGACCGGAAATTGCTTCAACAGTTACCTCCATTGAGGACCCGGGCCGTTTGTCGGATACCATCGCCGGCCACATCCCCCTGAGCGTGCGCGACAAACAGGCCCTTCTTGAAATCCAGGACCTGAACATGCGACTGGAAAAACTCTTTGAGGCATTGAGTAAGGAAATCGATGTCCTTCGACTCGAGCATCGCCTGCGGACAAGGGTCAAGAAACAGATGGAGAAGACCCAGAAGGATTATTATCTCAATGAACAGATGCGTGCCATTCAAAAGGAGATGGGCACCAAGGATGATTTCAAGGCAGAGCTTGACGAACTGGGAAAAAAGATCAAGCGAAAAAGATTATCCAAGGAAGCAAACGCACGGGTAAAGCAGGAATTCAAGAAGTTGAAGATGATGTCGCCCATGTCGGCAGAGGCTGCGGTTGTTCGCAATTATATAGACTGGATTCTCGCCCTCCCGTGGTACAATAAAACAAAAGACAAACCGGACATTGAAGAGGCTGAAATCATTCTGGACGAGGACCACTATGGGCTGGAGAAGCCGAAAGAGAGGATACTCGAGTATTTGGCTGTCCAGCGCCTGACCAAAAAAATAAGAGGTCCCATCCTTTGTCTGGTAGGTCCTCCGGGAGTCGGCAAGACGTCCATTGCCAAGTCGGTGGCCAGGGCTACTGGTCGAAATTTTGTCCGGCTTTCCTTAGGTGGGGTCAGGGATGAGGCCGAAGTAAGGGGACACAGAAGAACATATATCGGGGCACTCCCCGGAAAGATAATTCAGTTTTTAAAAAAGGCAAAAGCCAACAATCCGGTCTTTTGCCTGGATGAAGTTGACAAGATGAGCACCGATTTCCGTGGTGATCCGTCTGCAGCCCTCTTAGAGGTACTGGATCCGGAACAGAATTGGGCCTTTAATGACCACTATCTTGACCTGGACTATGATCTCTCTGATGTATTTTTTATTACAACCGCCAACAACCTGCCCAACATCCCTCCACCCTTGCAGGACAGAATGGAAATTATCAGGTTACCCGGGTATACGGAACTGGAAAAGCTGAACATTGCAAAGCAGTTTCTCGTAAAAAAACAGGTCAGGGAAAACGGTCTTAAAGAAGAAAACACATCCTTCACGGATAAAGCCATTCTTACCATCATCAGAAACTACACAAGGGAAGCGGGTGTCAGGAATTTGGAGCGTGAAATTTCCTCCATATGCCGCAAGGTCGCAAGGGAAGTGGTAAAGCTCGGCAAGGATAGCAAAGTTTCCGTAAAGGCCCAGTCCATTCACAAGTACTTAGGCGTGCATAAATATCATTACGGACGCACCGAAGAAAAGGACGCGATCGGAGTGACCACGGGCCTGGCATGGACTAATGTTGGCGGCGAACTCCTACAGACGGAGGCCACAATTATGCCCGGCAAGGGCACCCTGGCCCTAACGGGAAAGTTGGGAGATGTAATGCAGGAATCGGCCCAGGCCGCCCTGAGCTATGTCCGGTCAAGGGCAAAACAATTAGGGCTTCCCGATAACTTCTATGAGAAGATTGATATCCATATCCACGTTCCTGAGGGTGCCATTCCCAAGGATGGCCCTTCCGCCGGCATCACCCTTGCCACCTCTATTGTTTCTACTCTAACAAGAAGACCTGTCAACCGCGATATCGCCATGACCGGTGAGATAACTCTCAGGGGAAGGGTCCTTCCCATAGGCGGCCTTAAAGAAAAGATCCTGGCCGCCCACCGCGGGGACGTGACCAAGGTGCTGATACCCTTTGAAAACAAGAAGGATATCGAAGAAATACCCAAGAAGGTCCTTAAAAAAGTTGAACTGGTCCTGGTAAAGCACATGGATGATGTCCTGAGAGAGGCACTGGTCCTGAAAGAAGGGGAAACCCTGTTTGCTCCGGAAGAGGAATGTGAACCCTTTTGCCTCGCAGACGTTGCCCAAACGGAAGATAAATCAGGGTCCGCTGTAACCGCCCACTGAGCAAGGCAAATTACCTTGACAAAGGCAGTTAAAGCTGTTAGCTATTTTTGTTTGCAACAAAGGCGGATAGCTCAGTGGGAGAGCGTCGGCCTTACAAGCCGAGGGTCGCAGGTTCAAATCCTGTTCCGCCTACCACACTAATACCGGGGACGTAGTTCAGTTCTGGTTAGAACGTCCCGTCTACAGGACGGGAAGGTCGCCGGGACAAGCCTCGAAACATCCGCCAACGTGGATTTAACTGGCGGACATAACAAAAAACCACGGGGACGTAGTTCAGTTCTGGTTAGAACGCCGGCCTGTCACGCCGGAGGTCGCGAGTTCGAGTCTCGTCGTCCCCGCCACTTTTTTCATATAAAAGGCTAATCAAATTATTGATTAGCCTTTTTTGCTTATGGCTTATTATGTTTACATACTGAAGAGTTTTAAGGATGGAACTTACTATGTTGGTTCAACACAGGATTTGGAATCCCGAATTGAACGTCACAACAAAGGCCGTACAAAATATACTAAACCAAAGCGTCCATGGGAATTAGTTTACCATGAGGAACATCCTGACAGATCGAGTGCTGTAAAAAGGGAATTAGAGATAAAAAACCGTAAAAGCAAAAAATTCATTGAAAAACTGCTTAGAACGTCCCGTCAGTCCTGACGGGAAGGTCGCGAGTTCCCCGCCGCAAGGCGGGATTATACCTGCCAGCA
>JAIOSR010000452.1 GCA_021107495.1 Desulfobacterales bacterium
CTTTTGGCCACACTTCTTAGCAATCTTGTCGCCAACTATATCTCCAGACCCCTTTCAACTCTCGTTCGGGCAATGAATGACCTGTGCAAGGGTGAAATAAAGGAGCTACCTCCTGCTTCGCAACCTAAAAAATGCTGGGAGATTTTGAAATGCGACAAGGAAAAATGCCCGGCATACATGAAAGAAGATCTGATCTGCTGGTTTATGGATGGGACAATGTGCCATGGACACTCCCCTCCAAAGACATTGAAGAAATGCTACAACTGCGACGTTTACAAAAAGCTTAGCGGTAATGAAATCGTTCAACTGTCCAGCGCCTTCACTGAATTTATTCACACGTTGGAACTTAAAACCAAAGAGATAAGGACGTCAGAAGAGAAATACCGCCTTTTATTCAATTACGACCCGAATCCCCTTTTTGTGATAGAGATGAAGAAGGGAATGATTTTAGATGTAAATGATCCTGCTCTCGAGACATATCAGTATAAAAGGGAAGAGTTGGCCCGAATATCCATTTTAGATCTGTTCCACAAGGAAGATGCAGCCCTTTTTTGGAAGGTGGTACAGAACCCGGTGAAGGAATATTTTTTCTTGCCCAAAGTACGTGCCAAAACCAGAGCACTGAGTTCTTTTTTTGTGGATGTTCATGCCAGAACAGCAAAATTGCAGGATATGGGTCTACCTTTTTTGATCATCAGTACTGTGGATATAACACAGCGTCTTGAGCAGGAGACTCAATTGATCCAGGCAAGCAAAATGGCCACCCTTGGCGAGATGGCCACGGGTATTGCCCATGAGCTCAATCAACCCCTCAATGTCATCAAGGTGGGGGCAGATTATTTTGGGAAAATGATAAAGCGGGGCGAAAAAATATCTGAGGAAGATCTATCGAAAGTCAGCCGCAACGTAAGTGATCAGGTGGACAGGGCCACTGATATCATCAATCACCTAAGAAATTTTGGTCGAAAGGCCGAGGTCAACCAGTACCCGGTAAATGTCAATGAACCGGTCAGGGATGTATTTTCCCTCATAGGACAACAGCTTACCCTGAGAAACATTGAAGTGAACCTCGATCTGGATGAAAATCTACCAAAGATCATGGCCGACAAAAACCGTCTTGAGCAAATCTTTCTCAATCTGGTAACCAATGCAAGGGATGCCATGGATGAAAAAGATAGGAAAGAGGTGAAGATACTTACCATCGCCACCAAACGGGAAAAGGAGGATGTAGTCATAGTGGTCTCAGATACGGGTGTGGGAATGCCAAAGGCGATAAAGGAAAGGGTTTTTGAACCCTTCTTTACAACAAAGGAAGTCGGAAAAGGAACAGGCTTAGGACTTTCCATTACCTACAACCTGGTGAAAGATTTCCACGGGGAGATCAAGCTGGAATCTACTCCGGATATGGGCACCACGTTCAAGCTAAGCTTTCCGGCCCGCAACGATGAGGGATCCAAGGATGAACAAACTTTTACTCATTGATGATGAGCGGCCAATTCTCGAGATGCTGGACCTCTCACTTACCAGTGAGGGATACCAAGTTTTTACTGCCGAAAATGGGAATGACGGCATGGAGATCTTCGAGCGGGAAAAACCAAAACTGGTGATAACCGATATCAAAATGCCGGGGGTCAGCGGCCTGGAGGTGCTGAAAAGAATCAGAGGATCCGGACAGGAGGCAGAGGTGATTATCATTACCGGCCATGGTGATATGGACTCATCAATTGCCGCGCTTCAGAACGGGGCCTCGGATTTTATTACAAAGCCGATAAAGGATGAAGCCTTGATGGTTGCCCTTGAGAGGGCAAAGGAAAAAATTATCATTGCCCAGAAGTTGAGAGATTACACCGAAAACCTTGAGCAGACCGTGCAAGAACGCACAGAGGATCTTAGACAGGCGCAGCAAGAATTGCTAAAAAAAGAGAGGCTTGCCACAATTGGCGAAACCGTGACAGGGTTGGCCCACTACATAAAGAACATCCTGAATGGTTTACGCGGCGGCATGTACAAGATCAATTCCGGGATGAACAGGGACAAACCCATCATCCTTAAGGACGGTTGGGAGATGGCCCAGCGGAACGTAGTAAAGATATCGGAACTGGTACTTGATCTTTTAAGCTACTCCAAGGAGAGGGAGCCTCAACGAAAAAGCTGCCATCCCAATGAGATCGTTTTGGAGGCTGTGGAGTCTCTCCAACTTTTAGCAGACAATAATGCTGTTAAATTAAGCTATTCGCTTGATTCAAATATCAGGGATGCCTGCCTGGACCCCAGGGGCATGCATCGAGTCCTTTTAAACCTGGTCTCAAACGCAATTGATGCATGTATATACGATCCTGACCAGTCAAAGCCCTTTGAGGTTGAGGTAAAGACCAGGGTTGAAGTCGATGGGCGGGGGAAAAATTTTATCCTGTTCGAGGTGATCGATAACGGCTGTGGTATGAACCGGGAGGTCAAGCAAAAACTGTTTAACCGGTTTTTCAGTACAAAAAAAGAGCAGGGTACCGGACTGGGGCTTCTCATCACCCATAAGATTATTCAGGAACATGGGGGTGAGATTTCAGTGGATTCCGAGGAAGGAAAAGGGGCCACATTTCGAGTGCGACTGGAGAAGGAACCCGGATAAGCCTTGATTTTAAGTTCAAAACAATTTTTCAATATCAGGATGCGTCCGTAGCGCCTTAAGAAACTGACCTGTTCGTTGTTCCAAACGATTTTTGAGAATCGCGGCTGCATCTGCCATTACCCTATAGCCCATGACATGATTTTCCTCAAGGATCTGTATGAACTTGTCTCCAGGAATAGCGATCACTTCACAGGGTTCAACGCATATGGCATCAGAATTATGGGAAGACTCGCCAAGCAGCGCCGACCAGCCAAAGGAGTAGCCGGGTTTGATGGACCCGAGGGAAATCATGATTGACTCGGATGCTTCCACCTCCAAAACCACCTTTCCCTTCACCAGCATATAAAAGTTCTCTGCATGTTGCCCTTCTTTGAAAATGACTGCCCGATCTCCGAACAGGTGCATCTGCGTAAAGGGTAACATTTTTCCAAGCATTGAATCATCTAAGTTCTCAAACAGACGAATTTTTTTTAGTTCTTCAAAAGAGACCACAAAATACCTCCAAAGCTGTAAATTCAGACCCCGTAAAACCTATTTATTTAGTGACTGCAATGCCCTTAGTTTTTATGGCTTTGTTAAAAAATCAGACATCAGGGCGGTCTGGTTTATGAGGTTCAGGGTTCAACGGTTCAAAGGTTTTAACCCCTGAACGGTGAACCCTGAACC
>JAIOSR010000303.1 GCA_021107495.1 Desulfobacterales bacterium
ATGACCCTCTCAAATCCCGGCAGCGCCTTTTCAATGGTCTCATCCGAGACACAATAGGCTATTCTGAAATGGCCCGGGCCACCAAAGCCCGTCCCGGGAACCGTCAAAATGTTTTCTTCCTGAAGCGCTCCTACAAAAGCCACATCGTCCTCAATAGGTGTTCTCGGGAAAAGATAAAAGGCGCCTTGCGGTTTCACAAAGTCATAACCGAAAGAGGCAAGCCCATCACATAGCATATTCCTTTTTTTCTGATATACGGAAATATCAACGCTTTCTTCCAAAAGACGAGCCACGGCCCTCTGCATCAATGCCGGGGCATTCACGTATCCCAGAACCCTGTTGCACAGGACCATGCCGGCTAATATCATGTCTTTGTCCGAGATGTCAGGGTGTGCGGCAGCATAGCCGATCCTTTCACCCGGTAGCGAGAGGTCCTTTGAAAAAGACGTCAACACAAAGCTCTCGTTGTACACATCGAATATACTGGGTACCGTAATACCGTCATAAATGATTCTGCGGTAAGGCTCATCCGAGATCAGATAAATGGTCTTCCCGAATTTTTCACTAAAATGTGAAAGGACCCCGGCCAATTCCTTCAACTCCTCTACCCCGTAAACGTTGCCAGTGGGATTGTTGGGTGAATCAATCAGAATAGCCCTCGTCTTTTCCGTGATCGCCTCGGAAATGGCATCACAATCCAAAGAAAAATCAGGCTTTGTAGACACCAGCCTGGGGACAGCCTGGTGATTATCCAGGTAGAAATTATATTCCACAAAATATGGCTTGGGAATAATGACCTCTTCTCCCGGGTTGATAACGGTCTTGAGTACAACGTTCAGTGCACCCCCTGCCCCCACGGTCATCACTATCTCGTCCGGTGTAAATTCAGACGCGTTAAACTTATTCAGATAATCCGCAACAGCCTGTCTGGTTTCCACAAAACCGGCATTGGGCATATATGCGTGCTGACCGGATGCCGGATCAGAGACGAGTTCATGAAGGACTTCATTGAACCTGGGAGGCGGCTCCAGGTTGGGGTTTCCCAGGCTGAAGTCAAAGACATTTTCCGCCCCGTATTTCGCCTTTCTTCTACCCCCCTCCTCAAACATCTTCCTTATCCATGATGATTTTTCAATGGACACCCGAATTTTCTCTGAAACAGACATAAGTTACCCCCCTTCGGTTTCATAAAATTATAAACATAGCTTTTTACCCGCACTTGTCAACAGAAAACCGAAAACCGGCGGTGATTGTGGCACGCTCAATTGGAATCATCTTGACAGGGTCGGCCGCTTTTTCTAATTTAATGGTAATAACTACAGATAATTTCATGAGAGGTTTCCGATGAAAAAAACAACCGCGGAAAAACAGACCATTGCCATTTTGACCGGTGGCGGAGATGTCCCCGGTCTTAATCCCTGCATAAAAACCTTAGTTTACAGAGGGGCAAGTGAGGGTATAAGGGTGATCGGAATCAGACGGGGTTGGGCCGGGCTTCTGGAATACAATCCTGATGATCCCAAGTCTGCGGATACCTGTTTACAGGAGATCCATCCCCAGGAGGTACGCACCATTGACCGTTCCGGGGGCACCTATCTTCATACCTCCAGAACCAATCCAAGCGCAGTCAGGATAAAGGAAGCGCCTGGCTTTTTAAAAAAGTCATTTAAAAAAAAGGAGGAGGTGAAGGATTTTACCTCCCATGTCCTCAAAAACCTTGAACATCTGAAAATTGACGCCATCATACCCATTGGAGGAGATGACACCCTGAGCTTTGGAGAAAGGCTCCACAGGGAAGGATTTCCCGTGATTGCGATTCCTAAGACCATGGACAATGATGTCTTTGGCACGGACTTCTGCATCGGCTTTTCCACGGCCGTGACCAGGGGTGTAAATTTTATACATGCCCTAAGGACCTGTGCAGGTTCTCATGAACGGATAGCTGTTATTGAACTTTTTGGACGCTACTGCGGGGAAACATCTCTTATATCAGCATACCTTGCCGGTGTAGACCGGGCCATCATTTCCGAAATCCCCTTTGATCCGGAGAAATTGGCGAAATTGATCATGAAGGACAAAAAGGCCAATCCCAAGAACTATGCCATGATCACTATATCCGAAGGGGCCAAAATGGCAGGGGGAGATATGCTTCTGTCAGGGGAGTCGGATGCATACGGGCACCGCAGGCTTGGCGGCATAGGGGAGGAAACAGGGGCTATTCTCAAGGAATTGACGGGTCAGGATGTCCTCAACCAGAGGATATCCTATCTAATGAGGAGCGGCGAGCCTGATTCTCTGGATCTCATGGTGGCCGTAAATTACGCTAACATGGCCATAGACCTCTTCTTGAAGGGCACTTTCGGTCGCCTTGTTGCCCTGAACCGGGGAATCTATACGGATATTCCATT
Organism: Desulfobacterales bacterium; assembly: GCA_021107495.1. GTDB lineage: Bacteria > Desulfobacterota > DSM-4660 > Desulfatiglandales > Desulfatiglandaceae > JAIOSR01. Next base: position 2,409 of record JAIOSR010000303.1, read on the forward strand.
GAGCACCATTACCACGGGTCAAAAACGGGTGGACATAAGAGAACTCTATGATGTTGAAGAATACCGGCCCAAGGTAATGCATGTGAGCGGGAAGCCCATGTTCCTGTATTAAATTGCGGGTTGCAGGTTACGGGGTATGTGCTTCTAACCCCGAAGCTCACAACACGGAAGCATTTCCATTTACCTCTTGAATCCGTGAAACATGAATAGTTAGAAAATTTGATTGGAAACCATATGCCAACAAATTTGAAAAGAAAAAACACACGCAGGATATACATCGGGAATGTCCCAATAGGCGGGGGAGCGCACATAGCGGTGCAATCCATGACCAATACGGATACACGGGATGTAGCCGCTACTGTTGGACAAATCGAACGGCTGTCCGATGCGGGCTGCGAAATAGTTCGTATGGCTGTTCCCGATGAAGCGGCTGCAACGGCCTTCAGGGAAATCAAGTCGAATGTCACAATCCCGCTTATTGCGGATATTCATTTTGATCACCGGCTTGCCCTTAAGGCCTTAGACGCAGGTGCGGACGGGCTGAGAATTAATCCCGGCAATATAAGCGGCAAAACATCCGTTGAGAAGATAGTCAAGGCCGCTAAGGGATTAAAGGTCCCCATTCGAATAGGAGTTAATGCAGGGTCTTTACACAAAGAAACACTAAAAAAATATGGACACCCGTCACCCGAAGCCATGGTGGAAAGCGTCTTGATAAATGTAAATCTTTTTGAAAGCCTGGGCTTTGACCGTTTCAAAATATCATTGAAATCCTCAAACGTAATGGATACTATCAGGGCCTACGAACTCTTGAGTGAGAAGGTGGATTACCCGCTGCATCTGGGAGTGACGGAGGCAGGCACACTTATATCCGGTACCGTGAAAAGCGCACTTGGCATAGGGTATTTGTTAGCAAACGGCATCGGTGACACCTTTCGCGTTTCTCTGACCAGGGACCCCGTTGAGGAGGTCAAGGTCGCATATGAAATCCTAAGGGCCACAAACCTCAGACACCGGGGCCCCGAGATCATTTCCTGTCCCACTTGCGGCCGCACTGAAATAGACCTGTTTTCCCTTGTTGAAAAAGTAGAAACGGCTTTGGCCGATATTAAGGCATCCCCTAAAGTTGCCATAATGGGGTGCGTGGTAAACGGCCCGGGAGAGGCCAAAGAGGCGGATATCGGGGTTGCAGGGGGACGGGGACAGGGCATTTTATTCAGAAAAGGAGAAGTCATAAAAAAAGTCCCGGAAAGGGAACTGGCAAAGGTTTTGATCAACGAAGTGAGGAAATTGACAAAGGAGTGAGGAAATTGACAAAGGAGTGAAGGTAAGCTTTGAGGAAGTGCCGTTTTAGAATATATTTGCGAGTTACGAATTACGGGTTAAGTTTTTTTAACACACGGCGCGTAACCCCCAACGCGGTCATTTTTGGCTTGCTGAACATAACGGAAAGGAATTCATATTATGCGATACTCAAAATATTTTATCCCTACATACAAGGAAATACCGGCGGAAGCCGAGGTCATAAGCCATCAGCTTATGCTCAGGGCGGGATTGATCAGAAAATTGACCTCCGGAATTTATACATATCTTCCGGCAGGTCTCAGGTGTATCAAGAAAGTGGAAAATATCATCAGGGATGAGATGAACCGGGCCGGGGCAATAGAGATATTAATGCCCGCTTTTCAACCCGCGGAACTCTGGCAGGAGAGCGGCAGGTGGGATTATTACGGGCGCGAGCTTTTAAGATTCAAGGATCGTCACAACAGAGATGCATGTATTGGACCCACTCATGAGGAGATCATTACGGATCTTGTGAGAAAAGAGATCCAATCCTACAAACAGATGCCCGTCAATTTTTACCAGATTCAAACCAAATTCAGGGACGAAATACGACCAAGGTTCGGCATCATGCGCGGCCGTGAGTTTATCATGAAGGACGCATACAGTTTTGATGTGGACGATGAATGCGCCAACCGCAGCTATGAGATAATGCATGAAGCTTATACAAACATATTCAGGCGATGCGGTCTTAAATTCAGGGCCGTTGAGGCCGATACCGGCACGATCGGCGGAAGCTATTCCCATGAATTCATGGTACTTGCAGACACGGGAGAAGATCAAATTATAAGCTGCACCAAATGCGCCTATGCGGCCAACTTAGAAAAGGCGGAAGTCAAACCTCCTGAAATCCCGCCCGAAAGCGCCGGACAGGCAATGCAAACCCTCGAGCCGGTGGACACCCCGGATATTAAGACCGTCGAAGAAGTGACATCCTTCCTCGGCATTTCATCGGACCGGCTTATAAAGACCCTTATCTTCGTGGCCGATAAAAAGGTAGTGGCTGCATTAGTGAGAGGGGACCATGAACTGAACGAGTCCAAGCTCACAGCCTTCTTAGGTGCACAAAGCCTCGAATTAGCCGATGCACAATTAGTAGAGGAAACCACCGGGGCACCAATTGGTTTTGCCGGTCCCGCGGGCCTTAAAGTCAAATTGGTGGCTGACCATGCTATCAAGGAAATGACAAACTTCGTCACCGGAGGAAACAAAAAGGATGTGCATCTGAAGAACGTAAACTTAGGCAGAGATTTTGAAGTGGATCTTTTCGGCGACCTCAGAATAATTACCCCTCAGGATTCATGCCCCAAATGCGGCGGCGAAATTCAGTTCGGAAGAGGAATAGAAGTGGGACACATATTCAAGCTTGGCACAAAATACAGCCATGCCTTAAAAGCACTCTTTTTGGATGAACAGGGAAAAGAGATACCGATCATCATGGGATGCTATGGTATAGGAGTGGGGAGGACCGTGGCAGCGGCTATAGAACAGAACCACGATAAGGATGGTATCATTTTCCCCATTCCGGTCGCGCCTTTTGAGGTGACCATTCTGCCGCTCCAGTTGCACGAAACCGCTGTAAAGGAAACAGCGGAAAAAATCTATAAAGAGCTTTCAGATCATGATGTTGACGTCCTCCTTGACGACAGGGATGAGCGGGCCGGAGTCAAATTCAATGATGCCGACCTCCTTGGAGTCCCTGTGCGCGTGACCATAGGCATAAAAGGAATCAAAAACGGTCTTGTGGAAATAAAGATGCGCGGTGAATCGGCAAGCAACAGCGTACCCGTTGAAGAGGCTTCCGCCATTATCAGAGAAAGAGTGAAATCCCTGTATGATTCGCTTAAATGACATAACATCACAGCTTCTCAGCTATCACCCAAAGGCAAATATAGAACTGGTTGAAAAGGCATATGTCTATTCGGCCAAGGTCCATCAGGGCCAGATCCGCCTTTCGGGCGAACCATACCTGTCTCACCCCCTGGAAGCAGCCTATATTTTAGCCAAAATGAAGATGGATGTCGTTTGTATTGTTGCCGGGCTTCTCCACGATACGCTCGAGGACACCGATGCACAGCTCGATGAAATAGCGCGCCTCTTTGGCGAGGAGACGGCCAATATTGTGGATGGTGTCACAAAAATAAGCAAGATGAAGTTCTCCAGCCGCGAGCAGCGCCAGGCCGAGAATGTACGGAAAATGATTCTTGCCATGTCTACTGATATCCGCGTTATCCTTGTAAAACTGGCCGACAGAATGCATAACATGAGGACTCTGGGTTTTCAGCCGCAGGCCAAACAACAACTGATTGCCGCTGAAACCCTGGAGATCTATGCCCCATTAGCCGGCAGGATGGGCATTCACTGGATCCAGTCCGATCTGGAAGATCTGTGTTTGTACTATCTTGAGCCGGAGATCTACAAAAAGATCAAGGACCTGATCGCGCAAAGAAGGGGGGAAAGTGAGGAATTTATAAAGGAGATCAAAGAACCGCTCTCCAAAAAGTTAGGGGAATTTAACATTCAGGCCACGATCAAAGGGAGGGACAAACATTTTTACAGCACCTACAGAAAGATGCTGG
>JAIOSR010000424.1 GCA_021107495.1 Desulfobacterales bacterium
ATGATTATGCTTAATGATGCATCGGTAAGATATTACAGATCAAAGATCGATAAAGACATTCAAGAGCTGATCCATTCGCAGTGATGCAAATTCCGAGTCTACTTTACAAGAATGACATCCTTTTTTCTTTGAATACCCTTTTTTTTTGTTATAAGTTACTTGAAGTCTTGAAATGGTATTCAAAAAAGGATTAGGATAATCAAATGACCAGAGACAAAAAGCCATATATGAAATTAGCCGATATTAAGGAGACCCTGCGCGCCGAAGTCATCGTGGGTCAAGACAAGCTGGATCTGCCGGTCGAGACCGGTTGTGCAAGCGACCTGATGAGCGATCTGCTCAGGGGCCCAACGAACGGAGCGGTTCTATTAACAGGCCTTAACAACATACAGGTCATCCGCACCTCGGTTATTTCAGGTGTGGTTGCCGTGATATTAATACGGGACAAGAAGCCCATGCCGGAGATGACCTCCCTGGCGGTCGAACACGGATTGCCTATTTTATCGACTCCTTTTACCATGTTTTCCTCTTGTGGAAGGTTATTTAATAAGGGGCTGCGAGGTGTCGAGTAGAACAAGGATGGCTTAAGGACTCTGATATGCCTGAACTACAGAGGAATTTTAAGGTCAAATTCAATGACTTTATGAAAGCTGGAGATGTTTCTATTCAAATCCAGAGCATCCTCAAGGCCATTGGGTTTGACCCTGATCTTATCCGTCGTGTCTCGGTTTGCGCCTATGAATCGGAAATGAATGTAGTAATGCATGGCGGTGACGGGGATGTATCATTAATTGTCGGCCCAAAAGACATCACAGTCCATGTCAGAGATGATGGCCCCGGCATTGAAAACACTGAACAGGCCTTTCAAGAGGGATATTCTACGGCAACACATGAGCACCGGGAAATGGGGTTTGGAGCAGGTATGGGCCTTCCAAATATAAAGAAAAGCGCAGATACAGTTGAAGTCAATTCAAAAAAAGGAAAAGGAACCCATTTAAAGATAAGCTTCAATGTAGAATAAACCTGTTGGCTAAAAGGAATTGCATTAATGGCCGAATCTTCTACAGAATCCGAACCGGTTCAATACGTTGAGATTGACGAAACCCGCTGTAACGGATGTGTGTTGTGCATGAAGGCATGCCCCACAAAGGCCATCCGAGTCAGGAATAACCTGCCCTCCATCGAAGGCGTCTGTATTGCTTGCGGAGAATGTATTAATGTCTGCCCCAAGGGAGCTATCAAGGCTGTAACTACCGGCAATGACTATCTCAATGGAGCCGGTTATTCAATTGTCAGCGCTTCTACAGCCCTCTATCCCCAATTCGGGGAGAAAGTAATGCCCAATGACGTTCTCCTGGGTCTCAGGAAAATGGGTTTCAGGCATGTGCATGATCAGGCATATACCAATGAGATCTTTAATGTTGCAATGGAGTTGTACGTCAGGGAGAGGCTTGTAGAAATGAAGTCGCCATTCCCGGTGATTTCATCAATTTGCCCTGTGGTGGTGAGGCTCATTGCCTATCGGTTTCCATCACTATTGGAACATATCCCTCCTCTGGTCACACCTCGGGAGATAGTGGCAAGGGAGGCAAAGAGGCGATTTTCAGCAAAATACGGAAACAGTTCGGAGGATGTCAAAGTCTTACATATCAGCCCCTGCCCTGGAAAAATGATCTGCATAAAAGAATCTGTACTCCAGAACAATTCCTATCTTGATGGGGCTATTGGTATCAACAGCATCTATAACTCACTTAAACAAAATATCCTTGAAGTGAAAGAGGATATTGTGCTTCATCACTCCGGCGGCATAGGGCTTGGCTGGGCCATGTCCGGTGGTGAGGTTGCCGGGCTCGATATGGATTGTCTTGCCGTTTCAGGTATCCAGGAAACCATACGTTATTTAGAAAAGATTGAAATGGGATTGCTCCACGATATCGACTATATAGAGTTCAGGATCTGTACTGAGGGCTGTCTTGGCGGACCATTTACCGTGGCAGACAAATATCAGGCAAAGCAAAACCTCAAAAGATATGTCCGCATGTTCGGGGTGGAAAAAAGAGTCAAATATGAGTATGTAAAAAAGTTATATGAAGATGGGTGGTTTTTCACCGACCAGAAGAAAATTCCGTTGGAGGAGAAACCGCCTCGTATCTCTGCATCGGAGATCTCCAAGGGTATTGAAAGACAAAATCGTGTGGAAGATATCCTTCGATTGCTACCCAGAAAAGAATGTGGGGTATGCGGGTCGCCCGATTGCCGCACCTTTGCGGAGGACGTGATTGATGAAAAGGCCTCCCTTGAAAGTTGTGTTTATTGGCAAAATCAAAAAAGGAAGATGAAATTGAATTAAATACTTGACACATCTTCATCTTATTGTTTTAAGAGGCCATCTTCTACGTAAAGACCGCCACCGACTAACATCATCTACGTCAAGGCCATATATTATGTTCAGTAAAGCCGAAAAAGTATTTGCCGGAGTTCTTTTGATCGTGTGCGCTATTGTGGGCATTGCGGGCTTTTCTTTTCCGAGGGAATCTTCTCCTCCTTCCAAAGTATGGTTTAACGCCTCCGGGGGAGACGTTATTTTCGATCATGCATACCATGTCACTTTAGCCGAGTGCTATGATTGCCACCACAATTTTGACGAAAAAGTCATTCCATCGGAAGCCGAAAACAACTGCCGGGCCTGCCACTACTATGGGGAGGCACGGGAACTCAAAAGCGAAGATCCGACGCATCCGCATTTTATAGGGGCCAACTGCGTCGAATGCCACAAGTCCGTGTCCATGGAAATAGTCTGCGACGCCTGTCACGTACGCCAGGGTTTTGCATTTGAGGAATCGGGCCGTGTCATGCCCGCCCTTCCCGAGACAGTCAAGTTTGATACGGACGGGGGCATGGTGAACTTCGATCACAAGGTCCATATCAGCAAGGATGTGGGGGAACCATGTATAGCCTGCCATCATGAATGTAAGGAAGGCAGAGACATGAAAGGCATGGCGTGCGATAAGAATTGCCGCGCCTGCCACTACGAACAGGCAGACAAAATCCCTGAATGCGACAATGAGGATCACGCTCGATACATAGGCGCCAATTGCGCGCACTGCCACGACGGAGATGATTGCAGCCAGTGTCATGAAGACTAATTAGTGTCCATCCAGAAATG
>JAIOSR010000399.1 GCA_021107495.1 Desulfobacterales bacterium
TCCAGGTTCTGGTGCGTAGCGCTTATTAGACGCACATCCACGGGGATGGATTCCGTCCCGCCCACCCTCTCGATTTCATGTTGCTGAAGCACCCGAAGCAATCTCACCTGGGCTGCAAGAGGCAAATCTCCAATTTCATCCAAAAAAATCGTCCCGGTATGGGCTCGTTCGAAGCGTCCCCGTTTTCTGGATATGGCGCCGGTAAAGGCCCCCTTTTCATGGCCGAACAGCTCGCTGTCGATCAGGTTCTCCGGGATCGCCCCGCAGTTCACCTTGATGTAGGGACTGTTCTTGCGCTGGGACGAAAAGTGTATGGCATTGGCAATGACCTCCTTGCCCACCCCGGTCTCTCCCGTGAGCAGTACCGGGCTGTCCAGTGGGGCGACCTGACTCACCATTTTCATGATATCCCTGAGCCCAAAATTGGCGCCGATAATCGTGTCCCCCGTCATTTTCAGCATCTCCTGACGCAGGTACCGGTTGTCATCGGCCAGCATGTCCTTGAGCCTCAAAATTTCCTGGTGCTGAAGTATATTGGATATTGCAATGGCAAAGGGTTCGTGAAGCAGTGAGATCAGGCGGGCATGCAAGTCGGTGTATTGGTCTTTTCCTTCGGCAAACAGGTGGAGAAGGCCGAGCCGTTTTTCTTCCAGCTCCAGGTCCATGGAAAGGTGGGATGTTTCAATAGGCCAGATCATGCGCATTATTTCCTGCACGGGAGTCTCCTCAAGCTCCATGTCGTTGATGATCTTTATCTCGGGGTCTTCAGCCCACCTCTCTTTCATCCAGTCCCAGAATTGTTCTGGGAGCTGGATGGTTTCCTTTGGTTTCGTCATGCCGGGGGGCCATACGGAGGCAAGAAACCGGCCGACGTTGAAATCCGGATCATACAGGGTGAAAAACATGCCGGAAACGGGCATATGCTCCTTTAAATACTCCATGCACCGCTTCATGGCCGTTTCAATGTTCAGGCTGCTCGATATCCTGAGGGTGGCCCGGCGGAAAAATTCATTTTCATCCACAAGCAGGAATCCTCCTTTTTATCTACTCCGACAAGCTCTTAGATAACTGTTGCATTTGAAAGAGGTTAGCATGTAACTGTCAAATATAAAAGCTAAAACTGTTTTATGTGGCGGGCAGTAGAGGCTTGTCTTTTTAACCGATTGATTTTATTTGATATAATAATTGGCATGATTTTGGCAACATGTTTGAGCTATGTTTGAGCCAGGAAATAAGACCTTTTAGTGAATCTGTACGTTGAGGATGTAATGGATTGGATTGAATTAATACAATTGAGATCATACACCCGTTCGGACAGGGATGCGGCCGTAGCCGCCTTTCATCAACTCGGCTCTCCGGACCGGGAAACGGGTCTCATGGATATAACAATGTTCAGGGACTTTACCCTGAAAAACGACATTTGCATCTTCATCACTTGGAAAGGTGAAGTTCCTGAAAAGGGCAAGAGCCCATTGGGTCTGCAACTGGCCGCGACATTTTCCGAATTCGGCCAGATATATCATTCCGTTTGGACATATGACGCCAGACTTATGCCCATTCAGAAATGAAATCGGGGCACGAGGAAGTTTCCGATTCAGAAATGTGCAATTTCTTCCAAGATCAAGGAAACTAAGGGGTTGGGGGGAGCCGTACACATAGTACGGCGCACAACCGGCCCCGCAGGTTGACGCAGAGATTGGGAGAAAGGGCCATTTCTGGATGGAAACCAGACTTAGCCTGAAACCAAGGAGAGCATTCCGTGCAAGCAAGAAAGCTGTTTAAGAAAAAATCGTTCATCGGCCCTATTGCACTGGGGTTTATTGCTCTTATCGGGGCGGCGCTTTTCTGGGGATTTGCCGCAAACGCTGATAAAAAAGGCGAGCCCAAGCCCTTGATCCGTCCGGTCAAGACCATGGTTTTGTCTGAAAAGGCAGTGACGGAAACCCGATCGTTTCCGGGGCTGGTCAAGGCCGCGGCAGAGACAACGCTCGCCTTCAGGGTGGCCGGTCCCCTGATCGATTTTGATGTCAGGATCGGTCAGCGGATGGAAAAGGGAGACGTGGTCGCCCGAATCGATCCCAGGGATTTTCAGATCAGAGTGATGCGCCTTTCTGCGGCCCTCGCCGAGGCACGTGCCAACCTGAAGGCCATGAGGGCCGGTGCGCGGGCCGAGGACATAGCCGTACTGGAAGACAGGCTCCTTGCCGCCCGTTCGCAAATGACCGTGTCAAAAAGGAACCTTGAAAGACAGAAGAGCCTGCTGCACGATCATGCCGTGTCCCAGGCCCGATACGACAGTGCCAAGGCGGCCTTTGATACGGCGGCAGCCAATGTGGACTCCCTTGTCCAGGAACTGAAAAAGGCCCGTATTGGTGCGCGCATCGAAGATATAGAAGCCGCCGAAGCTAGAATCAGAAGCCTCTTGGCCGATCTTAAGGCCACAGAAAATCAACTGGACGACACCCGGCTCACAGCGCCATTTAAAGGGTATATCAACCGAAAACACGTGGAAAACCATGAATACGTCAAGGA
>JAIOSR010000274.1 GCA_021107495.1 Desulfobacterales bacterium
ATTATGTCCAGGCTCTATATCTTGCCGATAATGAAATATAAGGCCGTTGAAGTAAATAATGTCATCTTTTGAGTTTTTTTTATTTAAGAGTGCTGTGCTTAAGGTTAAAAAGGATAATTAGTTTTTGTAGTTAAATATCTTTTACTTACTGATCAAACGATTAAAAAACAAACACTTGAATCCTTGAACCTTAGAATCCTTGGCCCCTTTCTCCCAACTAATTGGGAGAAAAACCAATAATATTTATAGAGAAGATAAAAGGACGATGAACAGGCAGCCCACGCATAGCAAAGGCATCATTTCTCCTGCTAAAGGAAAAGGTGATCCCCAAATAGGTCAGGACGCCCTGATGGTGATGATACCTTCAGAACTCAAGTTTCTGGTCAGCAAAACCAACGCCCAAAAGGTCCCATTCCATGACATGAGTCTGTACAATTTATACCGGACAAGTGAGGAAACCGATTCCGGTATAACGCTTTCCGGCCCCTTCTTAGGAGCGCCCCATGCTACCATTGCCATGGAAAAACTGATCGTGCTGGGCGCAAAAAGGATCTGGGTTCTGGGTTGGTGCGGATCTTTGCAACATGATTTGCGCAAAGGACATGTGGTAATTCCCACAAGTGCCGCATCAGAAGAGGGGACATCCGCACATTATCCTATTCCTGACCGGACACTTGAATCGAATGCAAAACTCAACAGCACGCTGGAACAGGCCCTTAAAAAACAGGGCCTCCCCTTTTCCAGGGGACCGGTATGGACCACGGACGCGGTCTACAGGGAAACCCCGGAAAAGGTAAGGGCTTATCAAAATCAGGGCATCTTGGCCGTTGAAATGGAAATGTCGGCCCTCATGACCGTGGCCATATACCGGTCGGTCTCAATGGCAGGGTTGCTCGTGGTCTCGGATGAACTCTTTGATCTCAAATGGAGGCCGGGCTTTTCCGATCCCTTGTTGAAAAAAAATTCGCGAGCGGCCGGACAAATTCTGCTTCGTCTTGCAGGTTGCTGAACTCATAAAAGTTGACGGCTATTTTTTTGACAGGATCAACAGTATGGACCGGATTCTATTTTTTTAGGACACAAAAAGCCTTATTTTAATTATCATGTTAATCCTGTAGTCCTGTCTAAAGGTTTTTATAATGGAAAAAATTATCAAGGAAATCGAAGAGCTAAAAGAAAAAATTCGGCATCACAACCACCGCTATTATTCCATGGATGACCCGGAGATCTCGGATGCTGAATATGACCGGCTTTTTAGGCATCTGCTGGATCTGGAACGTCAATACCCGGAACAGGTCACGCCCGACTCTCCCACCACGCGCGTCGGTGCAAAACCCAGGGAGACCTTTTCCGAGGTCAAACACGGCCAACCCATGCTCAGCCTGGAAAACGGGTTTCAGGATGAGGATCTCCTCGCTTTTGACGCCAGGATCAGGAGGTTTTTGGGCGATGACTCCCATTTTGATTATACTGTTGAACCCAAGATAGACGGTCTGGCAGTGGAGCTTGTTTTTGAAAAGGGGAAACTCACGGTGGCCTCAACAAGGGGAGATGCGTATGTGGGAGAAAACGTCACCCCGAATATCAAGACAATCCTTACGATCCCATTAACGCTCTCCCAGAGGAACAAGACACGACCCATACCCGACCTCTTAGAGGTGAGGGGTGAAGTCTACATGGAGTCAGAGGCGTTTAACAAACTAAACCGGAAAAGGGTCCAAAAAAATCTGCCGGTCTTTGCCAATCCCAGAAATGCCTCGGCAGGCTCCTTAAGACAGCTTGATTTCAGGGTTACCTTATCAAGACCTTTGAACATCTTCTGCTACGGCATCGGCAGGATAAGTACGCCTACGCTTTCAACACAACACGAATTAATGACGGCCCTTAACGAGTGGGGTCTCAGGATCAATATCCCGCACATAAAAATATGCAAGGATATTAATGAGGTCATAGATCAATGCCACCATTTTGAGGAAACAAGGTCCCGGTTCTATTACGAAATCGACGGGGCCGTCATCAAGGTAAACCAGATCGACGTCCAGAAAAGGTTAGGTGACAAAACAAGAAGTCCCAGGTGGGCACTTGCATATAAGTTCAAACCCTCCCAGGAGACTACCAGGATTACAAAAATTGATGTCCAGGTGGGACGAACCGGTGCATTGACCCCGGTGGCCCAACTTGAACCGGTTGAAATCGGAGGTGTCCTCGTAAAACGGGCCACCCTTCATAACCAGGAGGAAATCAGCAAAAAAGACATTCGGGAGCTTGACATGGTCATTGTCCAGAGGGCGGGGGATGTCATTCCGGAGGTAGTGAAGGTCATTGAATCAAAGCGGAACGGTCAGGAAAAAGTTTTTATCATGCCCGACCAATGCCCTGCATGCGGTACGGCAGTGGTGAAGAAAGAGGGTGAGGTGGTCTTAAGATGTCCAAACCCCGACTGCCCTGCCCAGATAATGGCTTCATTAAAGCATTTTGTTTCCAAAGGGGGAATGAACATTGACGGTTTAGGGGGAAAAACCATTGCCCAGTTGCTGAATAAAGGCATGATACGGGATGAATCGGACCTGTACCGACTCAGGCACGAAGACCTTATGACACTTGACAAAATAGAACAAAAATCGACAGACAATCTCATTCGGGCCATAGAAGACAGCAAGAAGACTACCCTGGCCAAGTTCATCTTCGCCCTTGGAATTCGGCATGTTGGGGAGCACATTGCCCGGCTCCTTTCAGATCATTTTAAAAGATTCGACATGATTGAGAATGCCTCAAGGGAAGATCTGGTATATCGGAAGGGCAAACGAGGTGAGGATGATTCGGGCATCAAGGGCATAGGTGAGGAAATTGCCGGGAGTATTGTTTCTTATTTTGAAGACGAATCCAACATACAAAACGTCAGGCGCCTGCTTGGGAGCGGAATCCAATGGGAAGAGGTAAAGCCGGTATTTCCTCTATCCAGCATCTCCGGAAAGACTTTTGTCCTTACCGGTTCGCTTAATTCCATGAAACGCGCGCAGGCCAAGGAGCAAATCATCGGAAAAGGGGGCAGGATCAGCTCATCAATAAGAGGCGGCACAGACTACCTGGTTGTGGGAGAGGCCCCCGGTTCAAAACTAAAAAAGGCCGAGGATCTGGGTGTCTCCATCCTTAATGAGGATGAATTCTTGATCATATTGGGAGAAGGTCATGGATAACATCAGGGCCCGTCTTGTTATAGAGGGCCGGGTCCAGGGAGTATGGTTCCGGGACTCTACCCGCAGTGAAGCACTGGCACTGGGTGTTTCCGGTTGGGTCAGAAACCGGAGGGACGGCTCGGTCGAGGCCATTGCCGAAGGGCCGGAAGATCAGGTGAAAAAACTGGTTTCCTGGTGCCAACAAGGCCCGCCCCGCGCAAAGGTATTACGGGTCCATGAAACCCGGGAAGAATGGAAAGGCGAATTTGACTCCTTTGATATTGTATTCTGAGAAGACAAGGAAATAGTTTGCAGATCAGAAGTCCTCATTAAAAATGCTTATTTCCCCAATTAATTGCCGGTTTGGCTCCAACTTTTGGATTGGGGTTGACGAAACTGACGCATTTCTCGTAAATATACAGCATCAAGGCACTCTTGGCACGAGAATGGAACCTTGAACCTCTGAACCTAATAAACCCGTGAACCCCTACGATATTTCTTTACAAGACATTACCTTAACAATTATAGAGTATTACAAAATATTTAATTATAAAATTCAATCATTGATATCCATAAATTCACATTACAGAAAGGCACACCCAATGAGAAGACAACATTTTCAGGGCCTGTTTTTTTTGGTCTCAGCCATTATTTTTTTCGCAATCCCCGGCTGCAGCACTACAAAATCCGTTATTGAGGCTATATCTCCCAAGGCCGTGGCCGAAAAGATACTGCCTGCAAAGTCCGGCCTCAAAAAGCGGGTAATGATTCTACCTCTGGTGGACGACGCACACCTCGGATCGGGAAGGGCCGCTGAAACCACTGCAAGCCTTCTCAAGCTTTTAAGGGAATCCCGCTATCTTTTGGTTTACCAGGCCCCTGAGAGCGTGCCCCTGCCAAAAGGGGGCAAACATATCAAATTGAGCATCTTGACCAACCCGGAACTCATTAAAAGGGCAAAGGATCTTGACATAAATGCCATAATCAGCGGGACCATTAATCCAATTGAAATCACCAGTAAAAAGACCGCTTTTTGGACCTGGCCTTTCCGTAAGGCCATAAAAAGCTATGAGGTATCTGTTATTATATTTGTGGTAGGCATCCAGGATGGCACCATCTATATGATTAACAGCGAATCAGTAGAAATGACTTTCCGAGAGAATAAACTGAAAGACCAGGATCAGGCAAAAATTATTGATCGGGTGTTAAAAAAAGCCATACCCCGTATCCTGAAACGCCAGAGTAAGGCCGTTACCAGGGGACTGGCCCGGGAACCATGGGCCGGCAGGATCCTTTCCATAGAAAACAGCTCCATTATGATTAATGCGGGCAGCGAGGTGGGTGTTAAGCCGGGTCAGGAATTTACCGTCTTTGACCAGGGAGAGACAATCCCCTGTAAGGATGGCAACTCGCTTAAGATCTTAGGAAAAAGGCTGGGGAAAATAAAGGTGACCTCAATCATGGAAAGGCATTCCTTAGCCGTACCGGTGGGTGAAGGGAAGTTTTCGGAGGGACAGGTTGTAAGGGACCGTTAACCCAGCATCTCCTTTGCATGGTCAACGGCACGCTGGGTAATTTCCCGGCCGCCCAAAAGTCGGGCGATTTCCCGGACCCTTTCTTCCGGCGTTAGTTCAGAAATAGTGGTATGAGTCCGGCCGTCTGAAACCTTTTTGCTCACTAAGAAATGGACCTGCCCCTGGGTGGCGATCTGGGGCAGATGGGTAATGCACAGTAACTGATGATATTCGGCCAAAGAAAGAAGCTTTTCTCCTACCACCTCAGCGGTAGCACCACTGATGCCCGCATCAACCTCGTCAAAGATAATGGTCTCCACAGAGGCAGTTCTCGCTAATATCGTTTTTACGGCCAACATAATCCTTGAGAGTTCTCCGCCCGAGGCAATCCTGGACAGGGGCCTTAATTCCTCGCCCACGTTGGGCGACATCATAAATTCCACGTGATCGAAACCATGCGCCCCCATGTGATCGAGGCCCTCGCCCGCCGGCTCTTCAGGACCGACCCCTTCACGGTCAAACCCTGCTTGAAACCGGGTCTTTTCCATGTGAAGCAGGTGGAGTTCCTTTTCCACTGCCTTTTCTAATACTCCGGCAGCCTTTTTCCTTTTTTTGGAAAGCCCCCTTGCCCTGTCTGAAGCCTCGACTCCCAGGGCCTGGCGCTCTTTTGTCAATTGAACCAGCTTTTCCCTTTTTTCGTCTAAATTGTACATCCTTGACGCCAGCTTATCCCTGAAACGAAAGACGTCTTCCAAGGTGGGGCCATATTTTCTCTTGAGCCTGTTTAACAGTTCAAGCCTCTCCGCTACCTCTTCAAGCCTTAAAGGATCCAGGTTAATGGTTTTCTGAAAATCCCTGAGCATAAAAGAGGCGTCCTCAAGCCTCACTTCAATTTCGGCCAAGCTTTCCCTGATCGAACCGAGTGCAGGGGCTATCTCAGCCCCCTTTTCCAGTCTTTTTATGCACTGGGACGTGGTTGAGAGCGCTGAGTCATGCCTCTCATAAAGGGACTGATACCCCTCCGTGACTATTTCCAGCAACTCCTCCGCGTGCTGAAGGCGTCTTTTTTCTTCGGATAAGGCCTCGTCTTCGCCGGGCGCTATTTCGGCCCTTTCGATTTCCCGGATCTGGAATTCGGTCAAATCCTGTTTCTCCGCCGTCTCGCTGATCGCTTTTTCCAGCTTGCGAACCTCTTTCTCTAATGACTGGTACCTGCCGAATACCTCCTCCAGTTTATGCCGCTCATCCGAAAGCCCTCCGAAATCATCCAATATGTAGAGATGATTGTCAGGTTTCAATAGGAATTGATGCTCATGCTGCCCGGAAATGCTTATCAGCACTGCGCCCAAACGGGATAATATTTGCAGGGTGGCCATGGACCCGTTAATAAATATCCTGTTCCGGCCTTCACGAAAAATAGTCCGCTTGATCAGCAGGTCTCCTTCAAAGGGAAATCCTAAGCCGGATAACATCTCTTCTAAGAAAGGATTTTCAGGGAAGGTAAATAGGGCCTCGACCTCGGCCTCTTTGCACCCGCTACGGATGAGATCCGCGGACGCCCTTCCGCCTAAGATCAAATTCATGGCATTGATGATGATTGATTTTCCCGCACCGGTCTCCCCGGAGAGGATGTTGAGCCCGGAGCCTAATGTGATCTCAAGATGTTTGATAATGGCAAAATTGGAGATACTCAGTTGGATAAGCATGAAAACTTGGCTCCGCTTCGCTCCGCAGCTGGAGTATTGGAGTATTGGAGTGTTGGAGAAATGGCTTTGTGGAAAGAAAGACGATTGAAATGAACATATACGCATTTACCGCTCATTACTCCATCACTCCATCACTCCATCATTCCACTTGGCCATCACAAATCCCACCCCACCGAAAAGGCTGAATTTTCACTAAACAACATAAACCACGAGCCATCAAACCTGCTCCCACGTAACCCTCAGGACCTCCTGGTAGGTGGTAATTCCTGCTAAGAGCTTTTTGATGGCATTTTCCCGAAGGGTGATCATGCCCTCTTTCTCGGCCTGGGTGCGAAGGGCTATCAGATCCGTCTCAGGGGATGTGATTTTTTTCATGCCCTCCGTGAACGGGATCAC
>JAIOSR010000062.1 GCA_021107495.1 Desulfobacterales bacterium
AAAAAGCCCGCTTCTCCTATAGAGCCGGGCTTTTTTAATGAGTGTCCATACAGCAATGGCCCTTTTTCACAATCCCAGCGTCAATCAGCGGGATTAGTTGTGCGACGTACTACAGTACGTCTCCGCCTGATCCCTTGATTGTCTTGATCTTGCAAAAAATTGCTCATTTCTGAATTGGACACTTTATAGTGCCCTTATTTTATTAATGGATGGGCACTCATTAGTGTCCATCCGGAAACAGCCAATTTCCGGATGGAGTTTTCAGCGGTCACGTATGATCTGAAACCTTATTTTTAATTGACTATTCTTGAGGGGGAGTTATTGGAGAATTGTTGTGAAGGAAAACAGTGCTAAGAAAAAAATATTTATAACGACCTTTGTTGCCGGTTTTTTGATTTTCGGGGTTTGGGCCCTTCTTTACTATGACAAAAATATTAACCTCCGTGCAATATCCCTGTCAAAAATAGTAAAGAACAGAGAAGACCCAAAAAACGTGAAATGCGATGTTATTCAGAATATCGGTAAAAATGGTCTCCTGAGCATGGAGATGGTTATCCCTTGCGAAGACGAGGGACAATTAGCTGATTTGAATAAAAAGATGTACATGATAAAAAGCGATTTTCTTACTAACCTTGATCAAACAGAGGTAGATGAATGGATCAGGAATGGAAAATTCGGGGTGATAAAAACAGAACTCCTTAAAATCGTGAATCATTATACGGATAAGCCGGTTGAAAATCTGTATTTTGAATCGTTTATCAGCAGGTGAAACAAAAAGAAGGGTTTGGGGTCATAGGTATTAAGTTGCCCTTTTTCCATACCGATGACATAGTTGGAGGTATGTCAAGACCATGGAGGGAAGAGTTTAGGGAGGCGCCATGGTAAAAAAAAGAGAAATCCCCACCCTTTGCAGAATGTGTGACCATGGTTGCGGCATTCTGGTTTCCGTGGAAGAAGGAAAACCTGTCCATGTGCGCGGCAACCCGGCGCATCCTTTCAATAAGGGTTGGATATGCGTCAAGGGCAAATCCGCCCTTGATCTGTTCTACTCACCCAAACGTCTGAAAACTCCTCTCATTCGTCAGGGGGGCCGACTCTGTGAGGCCACGTGGGATGACGCTCTCAATTATATCTCTGACAGGCTTCGAAGGCTGAAGGAAAAATGGGGTCCTCAGGCCCTGGGTATCTATTATGGGGAAGGTGTGGGACACCAGGAAATCCGTTTTTACATGAAACGATTTGCCAATGTTTACGGCACGCCGAATTTTATGAGTGTCGGCTCTATCTGCAATGCCTCCCGAAACCTCGGGGAAACCCTGACCTTTGGCGGACTCACCAAGCCGGATGTGGCCGACTCCAGATTCATAATCGTCTGGGGCGCCAATCCATTAGTATCCCATGAGCCGGTTCCCCCCAAAATAATGAGACGGCTCGGGAAATCAAATACCCGTCTGATCGTGATCGATCCCCGAAAGACCGAGACGGCACGAAGGGCCGATATCCATCTGGCCATTAAGCCGGGAACGGATGAAACCCTGATTCTCAACATGCTTCATGTAATATTGAATGAAGAGCTTTGGGACCAGGCCTTTACCAGGAAATGGGTGAACGGGTTTGAGACCCTGCGTACAGAGCTCACGCAACCCCGCTTTTCACCGGAAACAGGGGCTGATATCACCGGTATCGAGCCGGAACAGGTCAGGAAAGTGGCCCGTTCCTACGCGGAAAACAGGCCCGCCTGTATGTTCACCGGAAACGGTCTGGAGCATCATCCTTTTGGCGTGAATACGGCACGGCTTGTGGCCGTTCTGAAGGCTATTATGGGAAATCTGGATGTTCCGGGAGGGGAGTTGTTTACCCCGAAGCCATTGATAAAAGATATCACTACACCCATGCCCCCATCGACTGTTCCGGCTGTTGGCGCGGACCGCTTTCCTGTCTTCTGCAAGGCCCGGGGAGAGGGGCACGCCCTCTGTGTTTCCCGGGCCATACTTGACGAAAAACCTTACCCCATTAAAGGGATGACCATAACAGGCGGAAATCCCACCCTTCAGTGGCCGAACAGCGGGCGCACGCGGGAAGCCCTGAAAAAGCTGGAATTTTTACTGGTCATTGATGTGGTGGAGTCTCCCGACAGCCGTTACGCGGACGTTGTGATCCCGGCTTGCACGTTTCTGGAGCGGGATGAGCACCGGATCAACGTTTATCTGAATCTACCGCACGTGACATTGAGAAGGGCCGTGGCGGCGCCTGTGTACGGTATCCCCGATCAGATGATCTGGGTGAAACTGGCCCACGCCATGGGATACGGCGAGTATTTCCCATGGAGGAACTGTAAAAAAGGAATTGATTATCTCCTGAGTGATCTGGGGGTCTCCTATGAAAGCCTCATTGCCGAGGGGGGCATCCATGAATACGACCGGAGGGCCTACAAAAAATATGAAATGGAGGGATTCCAGACGCCTTCGGGCAAAGTGGAAATCTTTTCAGAGCGCCTGAAAAATATGGGGTATGATCCTTCTCCGATCCGTTCGAATGCCGAACAGAGCCCGGCGGAAGCGGAAGAAGCGTTTCCGTTGATTTTGACAACCGGGGGCAATCTGCTCCCCTATACCCACTGGCAATTCAGGTACGTTCCCCGACTTATGAAAATGGCCCCCGAGCCTGTCCTGGAAATCCATCCCGATACTGCCGGGCAATTTGGGATATCAGATTCTGATATGGTGGAAGTGCAGACTGAAACCGGAAAAATTCAAATCAAGGCCCGGCTTACTGACAATATCCGCCGGGGGACCGTACACATGGCCCAGGGCTGGGAGTCAAGCAATGCCAATATGTTGACATCCACAAATGACGCTGACCCTATTTCCGGTTTCCCAAACCTGAAGTCCCTGAGATGCCAGGTAAGAAAATTATAGCAGGTTCCTCCAAAGCTGGAAAACATGACCCTTGAATCCTCTGGGAGAACGCCTGCTCAATTAGAGATAACCCATCTATTTTGTTTTAAGCTTAACGCCCTGCCGGTTTGCATCGATCTCTTTGGCCCGTTCTTCGAGATCTTCTCCTGCTAAAGTAACGGCTGTGGAAGTAAAAAACCATTCCTTATAACGCGCATTCAGAAACCGGTAGAGTTCTTTTGGGTCCAGATCCTGTCTCTCAGCTTCCTCCCAGAACCCGATCTTAGACGAACGCCATAGCTTGTCAGCATCCTTTACAAGGCCCTCTTCCTGGAAGCGAATATCAAGTCCCGAATCGTGTGTCCGGATGATCGAGGTGATTTTTTCGATCAAAAGCGGGTCATAATCCAGAGCTTGCAGTACTTGCCCGGCAATCGAGGCCCCTTCCAATTCATGAATGCGGTTGAGCCGGTCCGCTTCTTCGCCCTCTGCAAGTACTCCGAAGGCCAGGGAGATCTCCTGGGGATCCAGCCTTGACCAGCCCACGTCATGCAAGATAACAGCCGGCTCGACAATCCTTTCGTTACCCCCTTCCTGTCTTATAAGGATGAGAGCATAGTCATGGGAGACCCGTGTATGGGCCATATCTCCCCTGACCGACAGGTACGGCTCGGCCTCTTGAAAAAGCCGGCGAATAAATCCGGACCATTCAGGGTCTTTGTTTTGATGAGACAATAAGGTTTTCCGGGAATAAAAGGTTTGTTTTAGTTGGCATATCACATCTCGGTTTCAATCAGTCGTAAGAATGCCTGGGCAGGGGGCGAAAGGTCCACTCCCTTTGGAAAAATAATATCGGTTTGTACTAAGATAGGCCCTTCCTCGATGTCAAGGGATTTCAAAAGCCCCATTCTGGCCTGTAATTGAATTTCGGGTTTGTAAAGAAAGGATATGCCCTGTCCCTTGATGACATATTCCTTTATGAATTCCACGCTTTCGGCCTCAATGAGGACCGAAGGTTTCACATCATGAGAACTGAGCATGGAGAGGATGGCATACCTGGATCCGGAGCCATCCTCACGTATGATAATAGGTTCGCGCTTGAGTTCCTGAAGGGAGACCTTTTTACGCTTTGCGAATTTGTGCTGTGGGGATACAACCAGGCAAAACTCCTCCTTTGTATAGGGAACGACCTTCAACTTGCTCTGGTAGGGGAGCCTTCCGATGGTGCCGAGATTGTATTTGTAGTCCATAACGCCGTCCGTGATTTTCTGTGAACTCCCCACCTTCAGATAGACCTTAACTTTGGGATACCGTTTCTGGAAACGGGAAAGAAGTCCCGGCATCAAATGCCTTGCGAAGCTTCGGGTAGTGCCTATGGTGAGTGATCCCTGGGACAAGTCCGCATGGCCCTTTAAGACATACTCCATTTCCTCTACGATCTCAAATACCCGCTCTGAATAACCAAATAGCACCTCTCCCGCGTCCGTAAGCTCGAGGCCTTTTCCGTATTTTCTGAAAAGCTTGAGATCCAGGTCCTGTTCTAAGGATTTTACCTGCATGGTGACTGCCGGCTGGGTGACATAGAGGGCTTCAGCGGCTTTGGTAATGCTTTTTTCCCTTGCCGCGAGAAAAAAAGATCTGAGTTGGTTGAGGTTGATTCTCATTGGGCGGATTGTATAAGAAAATCTTTTGATTTATAAGAAAAGCTTATGAAAGTATAAATTTAAATGCTTTGACAAGTCAACAAAAAAACCAACAATATTACCAGGAAGAGTTAAGGGATTGAGGAGCGGCAGACTAAAGTGAGATGGCTTCCATGACACCCTATCGTATAATGTTCTGGCAGATACAGGATGTTTGGATCTTCTACGTGCTGGCAGGCCTGGCCACAGGGTTTTTTCTGGCAGGCGTGGCAGCCCACATCTGGGTATGGAAAAAAAGCGCAAGATCTCTGGAGATCCCGTTTTCAGGGGACGCGCTCAAGAGGACGATCCTGGATGCCTTTCTGGGACGACGCGTACTTCAGGGCGACATAGCCGCGGGTATTATGCATCTCTTCCTGTTTTGGGGTTTTTTGTCCCTTTTTGTGGGCACCTCCTTGTTAGCTGTCCATCACAATCTCATTTCATTCTTAGAGGGCACTGCTTATCGGGTCTTTTCCTTGGCCATGGAGGTGGGGGGGCTCATGCTCCTGGCAGGTGTCATCTGGGCCCTCATTCGTCGATATGTCCAGCGCCTTCCCCGGCTGGAAAGGCGGTTGGAGGATGCCCTGGTGCCTACGTGGCTCCTGCTGGTGGGCATTTCCGGTTTTATGTTGGAGGGTCTTCGGCTGGCCTCACAGCAACCCTCATGGGGTGCCTGGTCTTTTGCAGGTGCGTGGGTGGGCGGACTGTTTTCAGCCCCCGCAGGCGAGGCCTTCTATCCATATTTCTGGTGGGGGCACACGCTCCTGAGCCTGAGCTTTATTGCAGTGATCCCATTTACCAAGCTTTTTCATATCGTGGGGGCACCCGCGAGCATTTATTTCCAGGCGTTTCCCAAATCGACCACCTTGGATATAGAGGAAGGGGCAGGAGAATTTGATCTGGGTGATTCGGTCTTCTTTGATGCCTGTATGCGGTGTGGGCGGTGCGTGGAGGTCTGTCCCTCCACGGGGGCCGGTGAACCCTTTGCCCCTCGGGATTTTGTCCAGGAGATGCGCCACGGCCTGTGGCAGGAGCATTTCCCATTAGGGGACATCCGGTTTCTTAACAGGGGCGAAGAAAGTGAAGTGGATGAGAAGTTCTGGTACTGCACCACCTGCCGGGCCTGCCTCGAGGTCTGCCCAGTGTACGGCGCCACCTTCGAGGCCGTAATAAAAAAAAGGGTGTTGGCCGTGGAGGATGGGACCAATGTCCCCAAGCTTCTGAACCAGACCCTTGAAAAGGTTTTCAAATACGACAATCCGTGGGAGTCATCCAAAAAGAGGCGGGGGGCCTGGGCAGAAGAACTGGATCTGCTCGATCTCTCAAAAAAGAGCACAAAAGCGGATCTCTGCTATTTTGTTGGATGTACCACATCCTTTGATACCACGGCCCAGGAGATCGCCCGATCGTTTTCGAAGATCCTCCGGATCGCCGGGGTAAATTTCGGTATCCTTGGCAAGAAGGAGCCCTGCTGCGGAGACATTGCCAGGAGGGCGGGTGAGTTGGGCCTGTTTGAGGAGCAGAGGGAGAAATGTCTCGATCTTTTTGACCAATACGGCATCACAGATGTGGTGACCTCTTCGCCCCATTGCTTCCATACGTTTCAAAATGAATACCCTGAAGCGTCTTTCAAGGCGCGTCATTATACCCTTGTTTTGCGGGAACTGATCGCGCAAGGGAAACTCCAATTTAAGAAAGGGATTGAGGCGACGGTCACCTACCATGACCCCTGCTACCTTGGCCGGCACAATCGGATTTTTGATGAGCCGAGGGAGATTATTGGCTCGATCCCCGGGTTGAAGATGGTGGAGATGAGCCACCACCGGGCCGACAGCCTCTGCTGCGGCGGAGGCGGCGCAAGGATGTGGCAGGATCTGGATGGCGAAGTCAAGATGAGCGAGGTCCGGATCAGGGAGGCCGAGGCAACCGGGGCGCAGATCCTCATCACCGCATGCCCTTTGTGTCTCATTATGTTAGAGGATGCGCGCAAGGTTGCAGGGCTGGAAGATTCCCTTCGGGTCATGGATTTGAACGAACTGGTCTTGCAGACACTGGGAAATTGAATATTGAATATTGACTATTGACTATTGATGCATTGGTACGTGTACCTCAAATTTCAGATTTCAAATGTCAAAGGTCTTAAATCATAAGGTTGCAGGCGGACAAGAGATGTCTATTGTCTTTCAATCGTCAATCTGCAGTCGACGATAGACAATCGTTAAAAGGGAGGCTCGGGATGAATGATGTGCTGATATTGGGAGAGGTGAAAGAGGGATCATT
>JAIOSR010000051.1 GCA_021107495.1 Desulfobacterales bacterium
ATCTCTTCTTGAATTTTTTTATTAGAGCATGACAGCTTTTCGTTGCACGCTTGAATGTTTTTCATCCATTCCGCCGCACTTGAATGGAGCCTCGTATTTTCCAGGGCCAAGTCAAGTTTGGCTATCATTATGGACAAATTTTGCTCGTCATTATTAAAAATATTTAACGCCCGGATTTCTTCTGCCGGGTGGAACTATTTTGCCAACTTATAAGGATATCCTTTTCTGCAACTATCGTGCCATTAGCTAATAAATTGATTTTATTAAGATTTTCCTAAAACCAAACAAAAAATGCACAAAAAATTGTGCAACGTGCACATTTTTTTGTGCATTAGGAAAAAAGTGTCGTGATTTAGAAGAGTTGTAAAAAGAAAAAAATGATCAGAATAACTCTTTATGATAACAGGAGAAAGATAGAGGCTTTTTAGAGGTCATGTGGTTTTCAGAGTTCTTCATTCAATTTGCCTAAAAGGGTGTTTCGGTGTATCCCTAATATTTCTGCCGCCTTTTTTCTGTTTCCATTAACACTTTGAAGGATTTCGGAAACGTACCGTTTCTCAAATTCATTAACAGCATCTTTAAGCTTCATGTTTTTGATTTTTTCGGTGCCCCTGGTGGGTGAAAATATATCGCGGAGTTGGATTACCGGTTTTTTTACTACCGTTGATAATCTTTCAATCAGGTTCTCAATTTCCCGAACATTACCCGGCCAATCATACCGCATTAATGCATTCAGTGCCCTTTTGGAAAAATCTTTTGGCGATTTTCCCATCTTTTTGGAATAGACCTCCAAAAAATGCCTTATGAGCAAGGGGATATCACTTTTTCTATCTCTTAAAGGGGGCAGGTTTATGGGAAAGACATTCAACCTGTAAAAAAGGTCCTCACGAAAATCCCCTTGTGATATCAGCTTCTTAAGGTTCTTATTGGAGGCCGCCACAAACCTGACATCCACCTTGAAAACCTTGTTCCCACCTACTCTTTCAAATTCCTTTTCCTGGATAGCCCTGAGTAGTTTACCCTGCATATTGATATCCAGGGTGTCAATATCATCTAAAAAAACTGTGCCTTTATTGGCAATTTCCAGTTTTCCAAGGGTGGTCAGTATTGCGTCCGTAAAAGCGCCTTTATTGTGTCCGAAGATTTCGCTCTCCATCACGGCTGAAGGTATGGCCGCACAATTGACAACCACAAAAGGCTGGTTCTTCCTGATACTCCGGTTATGTATGGCCCTGGCAACCAGTTCCTTGCCTGTTCCGGTTTCTCCCTGTATAAGGACTGCGCCATCACCATCAGAAATAGTTGATATTAAATGAAAAATCGCCAGCATCTTTTTATTCTTACCTACCATCTTTTCAAATGGCTTGAACCTTTCCAGTTCACTCCTCAGATAGGTTACCTCCTTTATGAGCCTGCGTTTTTCTAAGGCACGGTGAATAATAGTCAAGACATCATCAACGTCAAAAGGCTTTATTACATATTCATAAGCCCCCATTTTTATTGCCTTTACTGCTGTCTGAATCTCATTGACGGCCGTGACCATGACGATCTCAGTATTTACGTCAATTTCCTTGAGTTTTTCCAACAGTTCAACACCGTCTATATCCGGAAGGAGGATGTCTAACAGAATCAGGTCAACGGGATTGTTTATAAAAATATCAATAGCTTGTTGCCCATTTTCGGCAAGGAGGACATCGTATTCGTCCTTTAAAACCATGTTAAAGGACTCACGTACCCCACGTTCGTCATCAACAACAAGAATTGTGGTCTTTTTGTTCATATTGGCCCTCTCTAAAGGCAAACTTGTTTTTTGTTTTCACGATCAATACCAACACAAAATTCCGATCCAGTCAATAAAAGGAACCAAAAAAGTGCACAAAAAAATGTGCATTAATTCGTAGATCCCTGTGCAGGCTTCAAAAAATATGTGGGAACAGGTAAACGTAATTTTTAGACAGGATAGCGGTTTTGAAATCTTTGGAACAATATATTTACTTATTAGCCTGAAGAGTGCAATAATCAAAAAATCGTGAATAAATAACAAAATCTATCCAAACTCCCGGCCGGAGCTTTATCCCGCAATGAGGGTATTTTTTGATAAAAATTTACAAAACAGGATAGAAAGTGCAAAAGGAAACAAGTTGCATAAACACAAAAACAATTTTTGAGTACGTGAGGGAATTTAACCACGGTGACTGTTCCGTACTCCTGGGTAATCTCGGCCCTGAGATAGACAGTCTGCCCGATCCCGAAGGCTTTTTCAGGGACCCCAACAACTGGATCTCATGCACTGTAATTCGCAAACTGTATGAAAGGGCCAGGTCGATTCTTAATGACAATATGGTTGCCTATAAAATGGCTGAGGCCGCAATAAAAAATTATTCACTTGGCTATATACAGAAGGTGTTTGTAAAGGCATTTTGGTCCCATGTAAGAGCCGTAAAACATGCACAAAAGATAAATGATAAATTTAACCGGAGCAAGAGAGTTGAACTGGTGAAAGCCTCGAGGAACGAGGCCGTTGTGAGGTTACACTGGGACCCCAAAATGGATGTATCAAAAGATATGTGCCTGAACAATCAGGGCTATTATACGTATATGCCGCTTATCTGGGGGGGTGGTCCCCTCAACTTTAAAGAAACATGCTGTTATTTTGAAGGTGGCTCCTATTGTGAATATCATTTGAAATGGCCTGTCAGGAACAGATTACATGAAATTTTTTCACGGCTTTTTACATCAAAAACCGTTCTGGTGGAAACAATTGTGGAGATGGAGGCAGATAAGCGGCTGATTGAGCAGAAGTACGAGGAGGTCAACAGCCTGAACATCGAACTGAATCAAAAAATTAAACAGATCATGGCCTTGCAGGAGACGGGAAAGGCCATCCTCTCGGTGCTGGAACTGGATCAGGTGTTGATCGTTATTATGAATATTCTGTCCAACGTCTGTGAGATCAACCGTGCGCTCATCATGATTGTGAATGAAGATGGCAAATATCTCGAGTATTTACAGAGTGTAGGTTTTAATGACGCAGTCCCTGAAGAGGTCAAGAACTACAGGGTTCCGCTCAGCCGCGTGAGCAACATCCTGGTAAGGGTTACCAGTACGGGACGGTCGGAATATATTCCTGACATAGAAAACTCAAGCCTTAAGAAAGAAAATGTTGTTTTAAGTTACGGGAAACCCACATCCGCATATGTTGTTCCCCTGATCACTCGATCCAAGGTTATCGGGGTTATTGCCACGGATGCCGTCAATTCAAGCGGTATTCCAAAAGAAACCCGTGAAACATTAGAGATCTTTGCACCCCAGATCGCTATTGCCATAGAAAACGCGAGACTATACAGCAGATTGCAAGACCAGATGGAGGAACTCAGAAAATCACATGCCTTTTTGAGCAGGGCCGAGAAGTTCTCCTTTTTGGGTAACATAGCCGCAAGACTGGCTCATGAAATCAAGAATCCCATGACCGCCATAGGCACCTTTATACAAATGCTGCCCCGAAAATACGACGATGAAGAATTCAGGAAAAACTTCTACGAAATTGCCATGGAAGAGACAACCCGGGTGAACGATCTGATAACGGAATTATTGGACCTTGTCAAGACGAAGACAACCCATTTTGACTTCAATGACATTCATGATCTGATCGATAGAATGATTCTTCTTGTTTCACCACAAAGCAATGAAAAGGAAATTGAAGTTATCCGCTATTTTGACCCTGACATCGGACGAGCATGGTTGGATTCTGAGAAAATAAAGCAGGTGATCCTCAATCTCCTTTCCAATGCCGTGGAGTTTACGCCTCAGGGAGGAAAGATAGAGGTGTCTACAAACGACCTTACTGAAAACGGAATGCAAAAGGGTATTCGTATTGAGATCAAGGACAATGGAACAGGAATATCCGAATCAATAATTGACAAGATATTTGACCCTTATTTCAGCACAAAGCACAAAAGCAATGTTCATAACGGAACAGGGCTCGGGCTGTCTATTGCCTATCAAAATATGAAGGAGCACGGCGGGAGCATAGAAGTGAAAAGTGAGGTTAAAAAGGGAGCCACTTTTATTCTCTGGTTGCCTTGCGACCCTTCACTGCTTCCTGAGGATACGGGCCATTGAAAGGCCATGAGGCTTGAAAGGGTTGTTTCACAAATACCTGGACCTCTTTTTATATACTTCCATTTACAAAGAAAAACACGTCCCTGTTATTTTCTGTTGACTTCTTTTTAGGAGAAACGGTCTGTGCTTAACCCTTTACCTTTAATCAATCCTACATGCTTTGTGGCTGTTGTTGAATGAAATGCTTCACAATGCTATCTGTGAGGGATTCGATCGTGTATTCGGGGGGGGCCAGGTTTATGGTGAAACCGTTATCCTCTGCGGTCTTGGCCGTGATGGGGCCGATACAGGCGATCGTTACACTGGCCATCCATTTTTTTAACTTCTGAGCATCTTCCTTGAACATCTCTACAAAGTTCGTAACAGTGGAAGAACTGGTAAAGGTCACCATGTCTATTTCGCCCTTTTCCAACATCTCCCTGACTCTCCCGGTATCGTGTTCGGGGCTGATAGTCCTGTATGCCGGCACTACGTCAATATCGGCCCCCATCTTTCTCAATTCCTCCGGCAGGATTTCCCTTGCCTTTTCCGCCCTGGGAAGCAGGATTCTTGCACCTTTGACACCATATTCTTTAAAGCAGTCTACTACCGCTTCGGCCCTGTATTCATCGGGCATCAGGTCGGGCTTGATCCCCAGGTTGTGCCAGGTTTCCGCTGTCTTGGGACCAATAGCGCCGATCTTTAATCCCTTCAAATCCCGGATATCTCTTCCAAGGGCCTCAAGACGCTTAAGGAAATACTTCACTCCGTTTACCGAGGTAAACAGCAACCATTGATAGCTCTCTAATGCCTCTATGGCGCGGTCAAGGTCATCCCAGCTTAGAGGAGGTGTGACCTCTATGGTGGGAAACTCAATACACTCCGCACCCAATCGGGCCAGTTCTCCAATGAAGACGCTCGCCTGCTTCCTGGCCCTTGTTACCACGATTCGCTTTCCAAAAAGCGGCCTTTTCTCAAACCAGTCAAGTGTCTCCCTCAGGCTTACCACATCTCCCACCACGATGATGGCCGGGGGTTTTATGTCATTTTCCTTAGCCAACCGCGCAATATGCTTAAGCTTCCCCACCAGGGTCCTCTGCTCGGGGACAGTGCCCCTGCGAATAACGGCCACCGGTGTCTCAGGGGATCGTCCGTATTTCATAAGGCTTTCAGCGATGCGAGGAAGATTGCCGACCCCCATTAAAAAAACTAAGGTGCCCGCGGCAGTGGCCAATCTGTCCCACGCAATATTTGATCCATCCTTGTTAGGATCTTCATGGCCCGTGATAAAGGCAACCGTAGCGGTATGATCCCTGTGGGTTAAAGGAATACCTGCGTAGGCGGGCACGGCAATGGCCGAGGTTACGCCCGGCACCACCTCAAAGTCCACGCCGGCCTTTACCAGTTCCTGGGCCTCCTCTCCGCCACGGCCGAAAATAAAGGGGTCGCCTCCCTTGAGCCGGACTACTACCGATCCTTTGCGGGCACTGTCGACTATCAGCGAGCTGATCTCTTCCTGGCTCATTGTATGACATCCTGCCTTTTTCCCAACATAAATCAGATCGGCCCCGTCCCTGGCGTATTCAAGAAAGATTCGGTTTGCCAGGTAATCATAGATAATGACATCTGCCCTGGACAGGCATTCCCTTCCTTTTATTGTCAGAAGACCGGGATCGCCCGGCCCTGCGCCCACGAGATATACCCTGCCTTTTTTCTCTGCTGCCATTCCCTATCACCTTTTATAAATGCTCGAAAGGATATCACCCGCCCCTGCATCGAGTAATCTTTTTGCCAGGTTGATGCCTATTTCTTCTGCCTGGTGCGTGTTCCCGCTGATTTCGTCCCTGATAATCCTGCTCCCGTCTAACTCCGCTACCATGCCTCGCAAATGAACTATATTCGCATTCAAAACGGCAAAAGCGGCAATCGGTACCTGGCAGCCGCCTTCCAGTTTCTTTAAAAATGCCCTTTCCGCACAAACGGTTATTTCAGTGGGTTCATGGTTTAAAAAGTCAAGCAGACTTATGGTCTCATGATCATCTCGCCTTACCTCAAGGCCAAGTGCCCCCTGCCCGATTGCCGGAAGGACCTGTTCCGAAGGAATAATACTTGTAATGCGGTCTGCAAGTCCGAGCCTTTTGAGGCCGGCCGCTGCTAAAATAATTGCCCTGACGTCTCTCGATTCCAATTTTCTGAGCCGTGTATCAACGTTACCCCTCAGTGCTATAATGTCCAGATCGGAACGCATATGGAGCAACTGGGCACTTCTTCTCAGACTGCTTGTTCCCACAGTTGAGCCCTGGGGAAGGCTTTCAATGGATTTGTCTTTCAGGGATATAAAGGCGTCACGGGGATCTTCCCTTTCCGGGAAGGAGCACAGCATCAGTTCGTCCGGCAATTCCGCAGGGACATCCTTCATGCTGTGGACTGCCATATGTATGTGTTTGTTGAGGAGGGCCTCTTCGATCTCCTTTACGAACAGGCCTTTCCCGCCGATTTTGCTCAAAGGGGAATCCAGGATTTTGTCGCCGGTCGTCTTGATCATTACCAGTTCAACCCGGACATCCGTGTGTCTTTCCTCAATCTTTTCCTTGATCCACTCACTCTGGGCAAGGGCCAGTTTGCTTCCTCTTGTGCCTATTTTAAAGATCATTGCTTATTTTTTGCCTAAGATTTTTTTTAGGGTGAAATTAAAAACGTTGATAAGAAATTAATGCCCAGGGAGTGTCCATTTCCGGCTACAAAATCTCCCCTAGCCCCTCTTTACAAAGGAGGGAAAGACCTGAAGTTCCCCTTTTTGAATAAGGCTGCTTGTTCAGATTCTTGATACAACCGGACCGGTGCAACCGCCGCCCTGAGTTTTTCAACGGCCTAAAAAAAAGCGGGCGAGTTCCAGGTCATCAGGAGTCGTAACCTTAATGTTTTTTTCTGACCCCTTCATAACATTAACCAAAATGCCTAATCTTTCCACTAAAAGAGAATCATCCGTGGCCTCTTCCCATCCCTCGATCAGGGCCTTTTGGTGGGCGGCTGCAATGTCTTTGTAACGAAAGACCTGGGGCGTCTGTACCAGCCACACC
>JAIOSR010000168.1 GCA_021107495.1 Desulfobacterales bacterium
TATATAAGGCTAAAATCCAAATTTCTGGTAAAAGATATAAACCCGAGCGAGGTCGTCAAGGCCGAAGTGGCAAAGATGCCCAAGTTCGGCGGAAAAGAGGCCATGATGACCGTCATCCTGGTCTGTCTTGTAGTGGCCTGGATCGTTTTGGGAGAGCATGCGGGATTGGGTGGATCGACCTTGTACGCGGTAGTCGCCATGTTCCTCTGCCGCATTGTCACGTGGGATGATATCCAGAACGGTGTGGCCTTTGACGTGGTTGGCCTCTATGCGGCTGCCTGCGCCATGGGCGTGGGTCTGAAATTCACGGGAGGGGCCCTCTGGCTGGCAAATACTTTTGTGGCCATCCTTCCCGATTTTATTGCCCATGGAGATATGTTGGCCATCGGAATCAGCGTGCTTACGGGGACCATGACCAATTTTATGAGTGATGGCGCCACGGTTGCCGCCTTGGGGCCAATTGTACTGCCTATGGCAGACATGGCCAATGTGCATGTATGGAAATTAGGCCTGGCCTGTGCCTTTTCCTCTTCCTTTGCAAACTTTTTGGTTGTGGGCACACCCAACAATGCTATAGCATTCGGTATGGGAAAGGACCCCGAAACAGGGGAAAGGTTGCTGAATGTTTTTGATTTTGTAAAGTATGGTCTGCCAGTAACCATTCTGGCATGGCTTGTCCTCTGGTTCTGGGCCATATTGGGCTACTGGCGGTTCCTGTCATGGCCGGCGCTCTCGTGATTTTTTCCAGAACCCAAATCTCCCCTCTCCTGGCGCCTGCCTGTGCGTTGCACGCAGACAGGGGAGAGGTTGGGAGAGAGTTTTCGGGATTACGTAAGATTGCCGTGCGATATGAGAACTTGAGATGAAATCTTCCATTTATACAAGTCTTCAAAAAAAGATTACTATAATCACCCTGGTGGTGTGCTTTGCCCCGCTTATTATTCTTGGAGCAACTATTTATTACCAGTTTGCCCGGACGTGTAAGGAAAAGATTGACGAACAGATTAGATACCGGGCAAGTGCCCAGGCTGATGCGGTTGATTTATTCCTGAAGGAGCGAACCGCGATCCTATCGGCCATGGCCGATACCCACACCTATCAGGATATGACTGAAGAGAAGCGCCTCTCAAAATTGTTTGAGGTCATGAATTTAAGGGCCGGTGCCTTTGTTGATTTAGGCGTCATTGACAATGCAGGGCAGCATCATGCGTATGTGGGCCCCTATGATCTTAAAGGCCGCAACTATTACCAGCAGCCCTGGTTCTGCGAAGTGATGAGCAAGGGCATATACATAAGTGATGTGTATATGGGCTACCGTAAGCTGCCGCATTTTATTATTGCCGTCCGGCGTCAGGAAAACCAGCATTGCTGGGTTTTAAGGGCGACCATCGATTCGGATATCTTCGGCGCCATTGTGCGTGCAGCCCAGGTGGGAAAGACCGGAGACGCTTATATCCTTAATAAAAAGGGCTTTTTTGAAACGCACTCACGTTTCGGGGGAGAGATTTTATCGAAGGCCAGTCTCAATCCTACCCTTTTCGGGAGAGGGACAACGGTTCTTGAACAGAAAAACGCCAAGGGCACGGAACTCCTATATGCCGGGACCTGGCTGAAAGATGACAAATGGCTACTTGTCATCAGCCAGGATGCTTCAGAGGAGATGAGCGGTCTTTTGGCGACCCGAAATTTGGAAATTGCGATCATTATATTCGGCACACTGGCAATTATCCTAACAGTCTTTTTCACCACCCGTTTGACCGTCAACCGGCTAAGGGAGGCAGATTCGAGGATGAATGAGCTCAATGCGCAACTCGTGCAGTCGGATAAGCTGGCGGCATTGGGCAAGATGGCGGCAGGGGTGGCGCATGAGATCAACAACCCATTGGCCGTCATTATGCAGAAGACAGGATGGATGGAAGACCTCCTGTACGAAGAAGAGTTCCAGAAAAGTGAGAATTATCAGGAATATAAAACGTCTCTTGAAAAAATAGATGAACACGTGGAGCGTGCCCGTAAAGTCGTCCATAACATGTTAGGCTATGCCCGCAAGATGGAACCCCATTCAGAGGACGTTGACATTAATGCCACCCTCGAACAAACCATCGCGCTTTTAGAAAACTTTGCTCGCACCAATAATATTGAAATCCCGACAGACCTCTCCCCTGACCTGCCGATTATTGCCAGTGATCAGGCCCAACTCCAACAGGTTTTCTTGAATCTCATAAACAATGCCATTGACGCAATAGGCAAAGATGGAGAGATTCAAGTAAAGAGCAGATGCTCTGATTCCTTTATTAACGTGGAGATAAAGGATAACGGCCCCGGGATCCCCAAAGACAAACAGAAAAAGGTCTTTGATCCGTTTTTTACTACAAAAGAGACAGGCAAGGGGACTGGTCTCGGGCTATGGGTTAGCTATGATATAATAGAAAAAATGGAGGGAAATATCAGGCTTGTGAGTGAGGTTGGGAAAGGAACGACTTTTACTGTTGAACTTCCCATTGTCGCCCCGGAAAAAAAATAGAAAGACAAATTGTTTACAAGTTGCAAATTTACATAACCAGTTATTAAGGAGGTTCAAATGGATGCTTTTAGAGCTTTGGTCGTGGATGACGAAGAAGACTTTCTGGAAACCCTTGTCAAACGCATGAACAAACGAAGTATAGATACGACCGGCGCAAAGAGCGGAGAGGAAGCCTTAGAGTTGATGAAGCAAAAGCTCTTTGATGTAGTTATTTTGGATGTCAAAATGCCCGGCGGCATGGACGGCATTGAAGCACTAAGGGAGATGAAGAAGATCCAGCCCTTAGCCGAGGTTCTTTTGCTTACCGGGCATGCATCGGTAGAGACCAGTATTGAAGGAATGAAATTGGGTGCCTTTGACTATATCTTGAAACCTGTGAAGTTAGAAGAACTCCTTACAAAATTGGCCGAAGCCTTTGAAAAAAAAGATACTCACGACCAGAAGATCCGGAGCGCCAGGATCAAAGAATTGATTCGCTTTCCGGCAAGGGTGCTT
This sequence comes from Desulfobacterales bacterium, assembly GCA_021107495.1. Taxonomy (GTDB): domain Bacteria; phylum Desulfobacterota; class DSM-4660; order Desulfatiglandales; family Desulfatiglandaceae; genus JAIOSR01. The sequence goes on from JAIOSR010000168.1 coordinate 3,020, forward strand.
GACCAGGAAAAGGACGACAAGTAGCTCCCACAAGGCCTCCGGAAAATTGTATGATATGCGACAGGGGATATAATATTTGAATCTCCTGCCGCATATTTTTTAGTTAAACATCCCATCTCCTGTATCGGCTTCTACCTTTCCTGTCATCAAATCGGCAGCATAATTGTCTTGTTACATTTTTTACAATGTGTAAAAGGTCCTGACACACTTTTCTGAGCGTATTTTAGCGCGAAAACCCTTCCCGCCAAATAAATCTTTAATTTCAAGGTGTTATCAAATGTCCCGCAATCCTGGTTTTTGGCATGGAGTTTGCGTTTCAAATAAGCAAATTTATCGAAACCAAAAGGATTGTGTGCAGTGGAAAAATCTCCTTATGCAGGAATGAAAAGGTCTATCCTGGGCAATATGATACTGGTTCCCCTTATCACATTTATCTTGATCTTGGGAATCGGGTATTACCATTTTGCGACTTCAATCGAGACCAGCACCATTGCTACCACAAAGCGGATTGTCGAAGACCACAGGCACATGATCTGTTCCTTCCTCAGCGAACGCAAAGCAAATCTCGATTTTATTCTCCATTCATATAAGTTTGAAGAGCTCGCCGAACCTCAAACGCTTTATGATGTTTTTGGCCGGTTACAAAAGGAATCCAGCACATTTGTCGATCTCGGCGTTTTTAATGAAGAAGGGATACATGTAAATTATCAGGGCCCTTACAGATTAGTAGGACGGGATTACGGGGAGGAATCCTGGTTCAAGGAGGTTATCAGAAAAGGGAGTTATATCAGCGATATTTTCTTGGGGTTTCGCCGTGTACCCCATTTCATAATTGCCCTTAAGAGAGAAGAAGCAGGAAGAACCTGGGTGCTTCGTGCAACCATTGATACTTATCTATTCAATGATCTCGTCAAAAAGGTCCGAATCGGCAAAACCGGCGAAGCTTACCTCATCAATACGGACGGCATATTTCAAACGGAAAGGCGCTCCGGTGGAAACCTGATGGAAAAGGACCCTGAGAACATCAAATATCCAGGACCTCATGAAGGTATCAACACTTTTATTGAAAAAGATACGAGGGGAGATGCATTTATCTATGCCACGACCTGGCTAAAGGGCAGGAAATGGCTCCTGGTTGTGAGGCAGGAAAAAGCGGATGCATTCAGGGCGCTCCGCTCTGCCTCATACCTGATTGTCCTTATTACAATTATCGGCGGAGGTGCCATTATCGGTATAGCCTTTTATCTGACCGACCGGATGGTAAGGCGTATGGAGACGATGGATGCGGATAAAGAACAATTGAGCGGGCAGTTGATCAGGGCAAGCCGCTTAGCCGAGCTTGGTGAAATGGCAACAGGCTTTGCCCATGAGATCAACAATCCACTGCAGGTCATAAAAAGCGAGCATTCGCTGATAGAAGTCATCATGTCAGAGTTAAAAGAGGCTGGAGACTTAAAGTCATCGGAATCCTTAACGGAGTTGGAAGATTCAATGAATCAAATTGACCTTCAAATCAGCCGTTGCTCGGGAATTACTCAGTCCATCCTTAAGTTCGGCAGACAGAGCGAGCCGGTATTCCAGAATATTGATTTGAAAAATTTCATCCCTGAAGTCACCGAAATGGTGGAAAAGAAGGCAAGCGTAAACGGAATTGAACTGAAGCAGGAGATCTCCGAAGACACCCCCCCGATTTATGGGGATCCGGGGCAACTCCAGCAGGTCTTGTTGAACCTCTATAACAATGCCATTGATGCTATTACCGCAAGGCATGGCTCTGAAGGAGGAGAAATGGTTATCGGAGCGGGGCCAAAAGAAAACAAGAAGGTGAAAGTTTTTGTCAGGGACAATGGGGCCGGAATAAGCCCTGAAAATCAGAAGAAGATA
>JAIOSR010000239.1 GCA_021107495.1 Desulfobacterales bacterium
ATCCGGACAGGTTGCTAATCGCCCTTGCCAGTTACAATGTGGGACGGGGACATGTCCTGGATGCCCAGGCCATTGCAAAAGAAAGGAACCTCAATCCCAATAGCTGGGCAGCATTAGAGGAGATCCTTCCCTTGCTCCGGTACCCCAAATACTACAAGAAGACCAAATATGGTTACTGCCGGGGCACTGAACCTGTGCGCTACATAAACAGGATATTGACCTATTACGACATACTGAAGAGAGAGGGAATTAGTTAGTGCTCATCCACAAACTAACGTTTTTGGATTCGAGCTATCAGCCATCAGCTTTCGGCTTTCAGCAAAAGGCATTAAAAACAAGATGTTGGCTGATTTCTGATCGCTGACCGCTGACCGCTGAAAGCTCCATCCAGAGATGGCCCTTTTTCACAATTACCAAACCTCTCCCTCTGGGGGTGTCAGGGCAGAGGGTGATGGTGGATAGGAATGATTATATACTACATTTTCTTAATAAGCTGGTTGGCTGCGGTCAGCATGGGGTCCCATGTAGGGCTGAACGGCGGCGCATAGGCCAGATCACACTGACTGAATGCCTCAATGGTCATTTTGCAGTGCAGGGCGACCGATGGTGCCTTAATCCTGTGAACCGCCCCCTCTCTTCCCACTATCTGCATCCCTAAAAGCCTGCCTGACTTTCTATCACCAACTATCTGGACATGCATTGTCGTGGATCCCGGATGGGCATGGGCACGGGAACGGGTCTTGACCGCCACCTCTATTGGATCGAATCCGGCTTTTTCCGCCTCACCCATACTGAGACCTGTCCTGGCCACCTGAAGGTCAAAGACCTTGAATACGGCCGATCCCGCAATCCCCTCAAGCTCTGTCCTTTTGCCTGTTACGTTGTCCGCTACGGCCCAACCCGCCCTGTTGGCCCTGAGCGCTAGGGGGACCCATGTCTTCTGGCCGGTTACTACATGGTAGGCGTCCGCACAATCTCCCGCAGAGTAGATGTTTTCATCATTCGTCTTCAGGGTCCTGTCCACTGCAATGGAGTCGAATGGGCCAAGTTCGAGACCGGCTTTGGCAGCCATTTCACTGTTCGGCTTTACCCCTATGGCCACCAGGACTGCCTCGCCTTCAAGGATCGAATCCGGGCAGATGACCTTCAGGGAACTGCCGGACTCTTCAATACGATCAATTTTATGTCCCAAATGTATTCCAACGCCGTGGCCCTCGACTTCCTCTTTGACCACTGAAGCCAATTCCGGATTCATCCAGGGAAGAAATATGGGCCGGGGTTTGACCATTTGGACCTCAATGTCCCTATCTCTCAGGCCTTCGCACATCTCTAATGCGATATAGCCCATCCCGATAATTACAACTTTTTTGACATCCCGAGAGCCAATAAAATCCTTGATTTTTTTACCATCCTCAAGGGTTTTGAGGGCCATGACACCCGGCAGGTCGAAGCCGGAGAGGTCCGGTATTATGGGGGAAGCACCCGTTGCGATCAGGAGTTTGTCATAGGAGATCTCGAATTCCCGGCCTTCAAGGTTCCTGCCCGCCACCGTTTTGGCGTTACGGTCAATGCCTTCGACGCGATGTCCCGTCCTTAAATCGATTCCCTGCTTTTCCCTGAAAACATGGGCGTGACGTACCACAAGGTCATCCATGTCCCGGTCGGGATCGGCTATATTATAGGGCATTCCGCAGGCGCTGTAGGAAACGTCCTGGGTCTGTTCAAGGACCGTGACCTCCAGGTCGGACATATTTCGTTTGGCACGGCTTGCAGCACTCATGCCTGCCGCGTCTCCACCAATGATAACAAATTTCATGGCAAGGCTCCTTTCTTTTCTTGTTTAATGGTTCTGAATTTAGAATGTTTTGTCTGAAAAAAGCAATACTTTTTGTTGCTTGTGCCAGACTTTTTGGTTATTTAACTTTATATGGACATTTTACGAGTCCACCAATCTTAACAACCCAAAGTGACAAACGGAGGTTATGATGACTGAAATGAATTTTGACCTATCAGGAAAAGTGGCCCTGGTGACAGGCGGAAGCCGGGGGCTGGGAAAGGCCATTGCCCTGGCCATGGCCGAGAACGGAGCGCATGTTGTCGTTTGCGGCCGAAAACAAGAGAACCTGGATCAAGCCGTTGGTGAGTTCCGGAAGATGGACAAGGATATTGTGGCCAGCGTCACAAATGTGGGTAAATCCGACGAAGTGACTGCCCTGTTCCAGGCGATCGAGGAGCGATTCGGCAACCTGGATATTCTCGTTAACAATGTGGGCATGAACATCCTGACCCCGTCTGTGGCCGATTCCGATGAAAGACTTTGGGACAAGATTATTGAGACAAATCTCAAGGGGACATATCTGGCCTCAGGCCAAGCAGTAAAGCTTATGAAAAAGGCCGGTCGAGGGAAGATAATAAATATCAGCTCCATTGCAGCTAAAAAAGCCGCCATGGGCATGGGTATATATTGCGTTGCCAAGGCTGGCGTGGAGATGCTTACCAGGGTCCTTGCCGTTGAGCTTGCGCAGGATAAAATAAACGTCAATGCAGTGGCTCCCAGTGTGGTGAGGACCCAGTTCAGCCAGCCTTTCTGGAGCAATGAAGGCTTGCTGAAGGAGATTACCGGAACCATCCCCATGGGGCGGATTGCGGAAACAGAAGACGTGGTAGGAACGGTCCTGTTTCTGGCATCAGGTCTTTCCGATTTTATTACCGGGGAGGTCATTACCGTGGACGGCGGGTCCATGGCGTAATGGTCCCTTGCATATGGCCCTCTCTGCTTGAAGGGCATAGGCGCTAACTTAGGCGATAAATGTAAAGATGATTTACCTGCTCAGGTGGATAGACTGAAGGTGGAAGGCCGTTAGGGACAAATCATGCGTGATCACACAAAACTTCGTGCATTTGAGTTGGCCGACGAGGTAGCAGTATTGATTTATCGGGTGACCGCAAAGTTTCCGAGAGAAGAATTGTATGGGCTGGTTTCTCAAATGCGCCGGGCAGCAATTTCGGTTCCTTCCAACATCGTTGAAGGATGCGCACGTGACAGTCAGGCCGACTACCTTCGTTTCCTCTACATATCCTTCGGATCATTGAGGGAACTCCATTATCAACTAAGTTTATCGAAGCGTTTGGGCTTCTTGCACAACGAGGATTCATCCATGATTGAACCAAAAATAGTCGAAACCGAGAAGGTTTTGAATGGCTTGATTCGAGCGTTGCGAGATGTTTGAAATGCTTTAGCCTTCAGCCTTCAAACTAAATAGCTTTGTGATTACAATAAGTTATACTTTTGCAAAGCAATGTAAACGAATTAGCGGAGCTGATAGTTCTCGATACCGCAATTAGTATTAAGGAGGACCTGATCATGAAATGTCACGAAGTGGACTATGAGGTGTTGGGCGACGATATGCAGATCGTCGAGGTGGAACTGGATCCCGGCGAAACCGTCATTGCCGAGGCAGGGGCCATGAACTACATGGAAGACGGCATTACTTTCGAGGCCCGTATGGGCGATGGATCAAAGACGAATGAAGGTGTCATGGGAAAGCTGCTTAATGTGGGGAAACGAGTGCTCACAGGCGAATCCATCTTTTTGACCCACTTTACCAACCAGGAAACAGGGAAAAAACGCGTTGCCTTTGCGGCCCCTTATCCGGGGAAGATCATTCCCGTTGATATGACAAAGGTAGGCGGAGAGCTATTGTGCCAGAAAGACGCCTTTTTGGCAGCAGCCCTTGGTACGGAAGTGGGAATTGCGTTGACAAAAAGGCTGGGGACGGGTTTTTTCGGTGGAGAGGGCTTCATCCTCCAGCGCCTTAAGGGTGACGGCATGGTTTTCGTTCACGCAGGTGGTACGGTTATCCAGAAAAAGCTCAAAAACAATGTCCTTCGTGTGGATACAGGCTGTCTGGTGGCTTTTACAAAGGGGATCAATTACGATATCGAACGGGCAGGGAATCTCAAGTCCATGTTTTTCGGTGGCGAAGGACTTTTCCTGGCCACGCTCAGCGGCACGGGTCTCGTCCTGCTCCAGAGCCTGCCATTTTCCCGCATGGCAGACAGGATTCTTGCCCACGCGCCCTCGGCAGGCGGAAGCCGCAAGGGTGAAGGGTCGATTCTCGGGGGCCTGGGTAATTTATTGGACGGGGATTAATTCTTAAAAATTATACGGCCCAAACTCCGACTCACACCCATAAAATCCGAGTATCTCATCTCCGAGCGATTCAAGATAATCGCTTAGCTCTTTTTCATCAATAAAAAACCATTGTATTGCAGCAAGTTGAATCGGATGGAATTGGCCGTTTTTTTAATAAAAAATATTTGACTTCATGTTTGGGGTGTGTTAGCTTTCATAAATGAATGAAAGTTCATTCATAAAAAAACTTAGTTCGCATTGCTCTTCCCGCACTCAGAGAACTAAGTGCGAGAGGATAGTGAAGCAACGGATTTCAAGGATTTCTATTCCAACATTCCATTCTTCCCTACGGGCGCCATAAACAAGCTTCCGTTAAAAATATATAATTTCAATAAGTTAAGGCAATTCCGAGACATTTTTAAAGTTGACCATCTTAACCATTTGCAACTGAAACTTTGAAGGAGGTCATATATATGGAGAAAAAAATAAAAAAGGCCGGTGTAATCGGGGCAGGGGTGATGGGGGCTACCATCGCCGCCCAGTTGGCCAATGTGGGTATCGAGACGATTCTTCTCGATATCGTCCCCCCGAAACTTACGGATGACGACAAGAAAAAGGGGCTGACC
>JAIOSR010000311.1 GCA_021107495.1 Desulfobacterales bacterium
CCCCATGAATCGTTTACCATTGGTATACCCATAAGTTCAAGGTGCCTGAGATGGACCATGACCGAATCGCTTATGGTGGCCCCAAGCCTGGGCATGATCACATGTCCGGGTGTTTTGCGGCCATTAAGTTCCATGTGCAACCCGGATTTGCGGATATTCGAGATCATGTCCTTTGGGTGAAGCAACAGGACTTTGCACCCGGCCTCTGCCCCTGCCTCCAGCAGCCTTTTATTGGGATGGTAGTCAGGGTCTCTCGTACTCAGCAACAAAATGGGCATTTTTCTATCTTTCGGCCTGTATTTCCGGCAAACTCACAATAACTCCGGGGAGGACTCTTTTTTTGTAAATGAAATAGAATCAAATACTTATAAATTTGCAGTCAGACACGGAATAACGTGTTTACAAAAATGAAACCTTCCTTAATCCTTCAGGAGCCCCTCCATATGACCAAGGATTTTTTCCACCTTTGGTGATCCGGTCTTTCCCCCCGTTTCCCGGAGGGCCAGTTGAAGTTCGCGTTTGAGGCGGAAAAGGGAGAAGATATCATCAGGATCATACCCCTCGGCCCGCAGCAGTTTAAATGCCTCCCATATACTGGTCTCCCCATCTGTAAATGAAGACTCAATCCGCATGAGCATATCGGCCATGAGCCCGGAGGCCGTTATTGAATCCATGGTATTCTGTGTCCAGGCCCTTCCCAATCCCCTGAGTCCAAAAACGTCCTTTTCCTCATTCACCAGCATGTCTTTGGAAAAATAAAACAGGTACGGGTGATAATAGGGAAGGCCGCTCTTTTTAATCATATCCACGGTCTCATCAAACGTGGCAAGGGTTTCCCCCGTGTACCCCACCACAAACCCCCCTTCACAATATATGTGGTGGCTGTTCAGAAGCCGGACGGCTTCAATGATCTGGTTCCTGGTGAGCCGTTTGTCCATGCTATCCAAGATGGTTTGGCTCCCGGACTCAAGGCCCATATCCAGGAACTCGCACCCGGAGTCTTTCATGAGTCTTACTAAGTCAGGGCTGATGGTGTTGGCCCTGGCATAGGCCGACCAGGCGAAATCAAACTGTTCCTCTATCATCATGTTGAGGACGGTCTTGAGCCTTGCGGGATTGGCCGTAAAGTTGTCATCCGTGAATCGGACATGACGAATGAACCCGAGCCTGGCCAGGGACCTGAGCTCTTCCCTCAAAACATCAAGGGACTTGTAATGGACCTTGGGAAAGAGCCGGTGGTAGGTGCAAAAACGGCACCGGTAATGACACCCCCTGCTGGTGTTTACCGGTATGGTGGGCCGCATGTACCTGGCGGGGATCTTTTCCCATGAAATGGCAGTATGGTCCATGGCAAGGTCTTCCTGCTCCCTGGGGGTGAAATGGATTTGCCCCTGCCCGTCAAAATAGGCAAGGTTGGGTGTCGCGGCAGGGTCCCTTCCATTTTTAAGGGAGTCGAGGAGCCTGATAAGGGTTTGCTCCCCTTGGGCTTCAATAACAAAATAGTCCACCATTCCAAAAAAGCCTGAAAGCCATTTCAGGGTCTGGGCGGAAAGGTCGTTGCCCGCGTCCAATACTTTTTTAACCAGCATGCCGCCGACAATAACAGGCGTGTCCGGAGCATGTTCTTTTATGACGGCTGCCATCTCGCGTATCTCATCAAGATAAACAAAATTAGATGAGATGCACACTGCAAGGGGCTTGTCTATGAGGGCCACGGAAAGGTCACAAAGGGAGTAGTTTTGGATAATAATGGGGAGATATCCGTTTTTGGAGAGGTACTGGTGGAAATAGATTCCGTTTAGGGTGACAATATTTGCAAGGGATAGGTGGGCTGCCGCATTTTCCGGGGTGAGCCTGATGATAGTTCGGTCATTTTTTATATAGTTCAGCAGGTCCAGGAGCCCCATGTACTTCCCGTCAAGGAGGAGTTGGAGCCCTGCCAGGTTCCTGTGCACGCCCTTTTGAAGACCAACAAGATCAAGCCCGGGAAAGCGGGGAGCCTGTCTGGCGGCCCTTGCCTCGGCATTGGCCATCTTCCGCCTGATCGATGTGTCGCTGTCAAGGGGATGATCATTTGCTATGAATAAAACAGTGTTTTTTTTCATTGGCCCGGCTCCAAACTTTGGATTGATATGTGAATGATATTTGACCCTACAGTAAGCCCTAAATATTTGGGAGAAAACAGGTGCTCCCATTTACAAATGAGCAAAGAGGGAAAGCTAAAATAAGTACCTACTTGTCCCATACATGGCGGGTAAGTGCGCTAAAGTGTCCCGCCCCCGTCAAGACTGTTCACCTTCCACGCATGTGCCCTGCAGAAGTTTCCATGCTTTAATATTAAGTTATATCGTCCCAGGTTAATGTCAATATCATAGTAGAAAAAGAGTGGGTGTAAAAGGCTCCATGCTGGGGCATAGTGTGGTCCTGAAAAAATCAAACTAATCAGGCGGGACAGCATGGTTTCAGGGAATGGAGGCACCTGTTATTTCAGCCTGCCTGAGCAGACCCAGGCCTAATTAAATGGGAGGAGGGGTTGGAGTACCTATATCACCGATAACCCGAACAATGCCTTTATGATTTGGATGCAATGTGGATCAGATTTGATCCGATCTATAGATTTCTTTCCAACTTTCACAAAATAAACTCAAATCCCATAGCGGATATATAGTTCCTTCCTTACATAACAATTACAGATCGCATACGAATGCCCAAAACTGGTGCAGTAAGGGCAGAGTAGGTTATTTGCACTCCTAACAAAAAGGGTCCGATCCAATACCAGTCGTTCTATCTCGCAAATGTCCCTTGTCTCATCTTGAAGACATGAAAAGTGCTTAATGCAGGCATTAGACCTTTCTAATATTTCAGCATTGAAATCAATTTCCATTTATACCCCCTTGTTGTGTTTGTGGACAATGGAAAGCGTAGTGCATAAAAACAGTATTCGCTTTGTGCGGGTGATACTTGGGACTCTCCCAACAGCAAAAGGTGGGCCATGAGAAAAGAGAACACAGGTGATACGTTTCTCCATATGAGAAATCTCTTGAGTTTAACCTAATTGATCGGATAGATGCATTACTCTATAAATTGAAGGGCTTACTGTGATATTATATTGGCTGAAATTCAGGAAAAGTCAACCCTATAAAAATGGGTATGGAATGGGTATGTTTTATACCCATTATTTGATGTGCAAGAGGTGAGTTCTGAGATTTTCTTTTGTATTTTTTAATCCAAGTTTCATCCTGATGCTTTTTCTTTGAGACTCAACCGTTTTTTTGGAAAGATTCAACAACTCTGCTATTTCTTTTGTGGTTTTACCTTGTTTTACAAAATCCGCTACTCGAATCTCTGATTGACTAAGTTTCAGATATTCCATGGACAGGTTCGTTGAAAATGACGAGATGGTGTTGCTTAAATTTTCTTGCAGAATATTCACATATGCCGTTTGTTCCTCGTCCAATTTGCTCTGACCTAATTTTTCTAAATGGGGTATGAGCAGTTCCTTCAAATTGAAAAAAATATTCTCTTCAAGCTCTCTTTTGTCTTTATCCCTCCTTTTCAGTAAGACTTTTAACGCCGTATTTGCCTCTTCAAGGCTACGGGTCTTGATCGCTAATTCTCTCTTTCCCGTTTTCAGTTTTTGTTCGTCGTCTTTTCGCCTCGTAATATCCTTGGCAAAAAGAGTAAGTCTAACCACTTTACCCTTCGGGCCGAAGATAGGGTAGACACTATTCTGAAACCATCTTCCATTTTGCCAGTCCTCAAAGTGAACCGGTTCCCCCGAGCGAATAACCTTAATACCGTATGATCTCCTATATTCGGCCACCTTCGATGGGAAAAGGTCAAGACAGTTCGTGCCGATGATTGACTTTTCGGTCACGCCCAGGCTCTTAGCCGCTGTTTCGTTCAGGGCGACAATGGTTCCGTCAGTCTCAGCCAGCATTATTACTTCATCGGGTGCGTTAAGAAGCGAACGTGCCGTCTCCTCAGACTTCCTAAGGTCATCATATGCCCTCTTACGTTCGGTAATTTCTGCCGCATAAACGGCAACTGCCGTA
>JAIOSR010000499.1 GCA_021107495.1 Desulfobacterales bacterium
CCCCCTATCCCCCTATTGATGACATCTGTCCGGGGAAGTGAATTGAATCCTGGGAAGCTTTTGCGTGTTCCAAGGGCTTATTAAATGCGGTTTTCAGGAAAATATTTGCCAGGTCATTGTCTGATGCCCCCTTCCTCATGGGACCTTTCAGGTCTTCCTCCCGGTCAGATAGAAGACAGGGCCTCAAACGGCCGCTTGCGGTGAGGCGAAGTCGATTGCATGTATGGCAGAAATGGTGTGTCAGGGGACTGATAAAACCGATTTCTCCCGGGGCCCCTTCAAAAGTTAAACGCTCGGCCGGACCATCCAATGCGGTTGTGGAAACCGGTACCAGTTTTCCGAGGCTGCCGAGTTTTTCTTTGATTACGGAGCTGGGAACATGATGCAGGGAATTTTCTGAACCTGCAATTCCAAGGGGCATGTATTCAATGAACCTTATGTGATAAGGGTGCTCTAAAGAGAGCCTCGCAAAATCCAGGAGTTCGTCGTCGTTGACGCCCTTGATGACCACTACATTGATTTTTATGGGTTTAAACCCCATTTGCCTGGCCCGGTCAATCCCTGCAAGGACCTGCTCCAAACCGTCGAAGCCTGTTATTTGTTTGTATTTATCCCTTTTAAAGGAGTCCAAGCTGATGTTGAGCCTCTTTATGCCTCCGGTTTTGAGCTTCTCCAGGTTTTCCTTCAGGAAAATTCCATTTGTGGTAAGCGCGACGTCCTTAAGACCGGTAAGACCGGTCAACCGGGGTATGATTTTACATAAGCCTTTGCGGACAAGGGGTTCACCTCCAGTCAGGCGGATTTTTTCAACCCCGAGTTTTACGGCGATTCCGGCTATGCGCAGTATTTCTTCATAGGTTAGAATGTCATCGTGCCGCAGTTTTGGGATGCCTTCGCACGGAAGGCAATAAAGGCAACGGAGATTACACCTGTCAGTGACGGAGATGCGCAGATAGTTTAGCCGCCGGTTGTATTGATCAATTAATTGTGTATTTTGGGTTTCCATTAAATTCTCGTTTGTTTTCAAATTGGTTCGCTTGGCTCAAGCCTTATCATAATGGCTGAATTGCATGGTGAAGGTGCCACGCCCCTTGGATACGGATCGAAGCGATGTGGAATAACCGAACATCCTGGAAAGGGGTACACTGGCGGTAAGGACCTGAACCTGGCCGTTGCTGGTAATCTGTCCAATTTTTCCCTGCCTGGTATTCAAATCGCTTATGACCTCACCCATATACTCTTCCGGGACCAGGACCTCTGCCTTCATGATGGGTTCGAGCAGGAGAGGGGCGGCCTTGTCACAGGCATTCTTAAAGGCCATGGCCCCTGCGATTTTGAAGGCCATCTCGCCGGATGTCTCTCTTATTTGGACATTCAGTATGGCCGTCTGTACGTCAATCACCGGGTAGCCCATAAGTACACCGCTGGTTTCGGCCTCGGAAATCCCCTGCTTGATGGCATCTAAAAATTCTTTGGTGAGATTCGGGTCCTCGCATTGATCAACAAAACGGTTTGACTTACCTCTCGGCGTGGGAGAGACCTGAATCTTGACACCCGCAAAATGCTGCTGTCCGGCGAGTTCCCGCTGGAAGACCTCCTCGTGCTCCACGGATTTTGTTACTGTCTCCCGGTATACTACCTGGGGTTTTCCCTGGTTTGTGTCCACTAAAAACTCGCGTTTAAGACGGCCGACAATGATTTCAAGGTGTAACTCGCCCATACCGGAGATGATTGTCTGGCCCGTTTCCTCGTCAATCCTGAATTTGAAGGTGGGATCTTCATCAGACAGTTTGTTAAGGGAATCCATAAGTTTCTCTTGATCCTGCACCTTTTTGGGTTCTACGGCCACACTGATCACGGGCGCGTTGAATTCAATGGGCTCGAGCAGAATGGGCTGATCTTTGGTGCATACTGTGTCTCCGGTAGTTGTCAGCTTGAGACCCATGGCTGCAACAATATCGCCTGCCGAGGCCTTATCAATGCGTTCTCTCTTGTTGGAATGCATTTTAAGAAGCCGGGCGAGTTTTTCACTTATACCTTTGGCAGGGTTGTAAACAAGATCCCCTGTTTTGACTTTGCCGGAATAAACCCTGATGTAGGTCATTTTTCTCCCCTGGTCCATAATGACCTTGAAGGCCAGGGCGGAAAAGGGACCCTTTTCTCCCGCGGCCCGGGTAGTCTCTTCCCCGGTAGAGGGGACATTCCCGACAACCGGTGGAATATCAACAGGAGAAGGCAAATAATCGACAATCCCGTCCAAGAGGGGTTGTATGCCCCTGTTCCTCAAGGCCATACCGCAAAAGACCGGCACCAATTCCAGATTGATGGTCGTCTCACGTATGGCCTGCTTTACTTCTTGAACTTCGATCTCTTCTTCCGAGAGATATTTGTCCATTATCAGGTCATTCTTGTCTGCCAGGGTTTCGAGGAGCAGGTCTCTGTACCGGGAGGCCTCTTCCATAAATTCCGGAGGAATGGGTCCCTCACCGTATTCAATACCGAGAGTCTTTTTTTCCCATAGGATGGCCTTCATCTTAACAAGGTCGATAATCCCCTTGAACCGGTCCTCTAATCCCATGGGGAGCTGGAGAATGAGCGGGATGGAACCGAGACGATCCCTGATCATTTGTGTGGCCCTGAAAAAATCCGCACCAACACGATCCAGCTTATTGATAAAGGCGATTTTTGGGACTTTGTACCTGTCTGCCTGGTGCCAGACTGTTTCGGATTGCGGCTCAACGCCGCCCACGGCGCAGAAAACCCCGATTGCACCATCCAGGACACGAAGCGCACGTTCCACTTCAATGGTGAAATCCACGTGACCCGGTGTATCAATAATGTTGATAGTGTACCCTTGCCAGTCACAGGAGGTCACGGCAGAGGTAATGGTGATGCCCCTTTCCTTTTCTTCCAACATCCAGTCCATGGTGGCTTCGCCGTCATGTACTTCCCCCATCCTGTGTAAACGGCCGGAGTAAAAGAGGACGCGTTCCGTGACAGTGGTCTTGCCCGCATCAATATGAGCGATTATGCCGATGTTGCGAGTTTTTGTGAGTTTTCCTGCAGGTGCCATGTTAATCTTATTTTTTCCAATAAAATATGGTTGATCCCGCCACAATGTCCTCTGGCCCGCCTCGGGCCTGTTTGACACGGAGGGTAAATCTAAGGTATCTTGCCTGGTCTGTCAAGGCAATAACTTTTATGGGTCCCTGAACCATCGCAGGCTTTCCGTCTCTGCTCAATATTTGGGGGAATTTATTTATAGGGGGAGGGAATGAAAGAAAAAAGTACAGATCGGGACCGGAAAGCCGTGCCCCGCAGCCTAACCGGGCAGAAATTGATGGATATGTTCGATCTCCTGGTCGCTCACTTTGGCCCCCAGGCCTGGTGGCCTGGTGAGACGGACATAGAGATGATGGTTGGCGCCGTGCTGACGCAAAATACAAACTGGAAAAACGTAGAAAGGGCTATTGAAAACTTGAAAAGCAAGGGTTTGCTGACAGTGAATGCCCTTTGTTCCATGCCCACGGAGGCCTTAGCTCAGGAGATCCGGCCCGCCGGGTATTACAACATCAAGGCTAAACGATTAATGAATTTGATTCAATTTATAAAAGACCGATACGGAGAAGATCTATCAGGTTTTTATGAGGATGAAACGCAGACACTGAAAGAAGGCCTTCTTTCAGTCAATGGGGTTGGCCCGGAAACCGCGGACAGCATACTTCTTTATGCCGCCCGCCGGCCCGTGTTCGTGATTGACGCGTATACACATAGAATTCTGGCGAGACACGGTATGAGCGAAGAACAGGCGGATTATTATGAATTGCAGGAACTGTTTATGGACCATTTGCCTGAAGATCAAGAACTATACGGTGAATTTCATGCGCTTATTGTCCAGACAGGGAAAAATTACTGCAAAAGAAAGCCCCTCTGCCTTGAGTGTCCTCTTGAAAAGTGGGAAACCGAATAGTGATTATAGTTGGCCTTTGTCAAAGGGCATTAGTTGTTGCCCACCCATTAATGCAATAAGGACAATATCAAGTGTCCAATTCAGAAATGAGTAATTTTTTACAAGGTCAAGTCGAAGATCCCGGACTTTGAGCGGGAGAGATCAAGGGTTTAGGCGGAGACGTACTGTAGTACGTCGCACAACGAATCCCGCCGATTGACGCTGAGATTGTGAAAAAGGGCCATTTTTGGATGGACACTATTTGACACTATCGGATAATTTCAGATAAAGCGTCAGTATGAATCCCATTAGTATGAGGCCGCCTGTCATGGCAATGCCCAGCGAAAAGGAACCTGCATCACCCATGATGCCGATTCCGATAGGAATTGCCCCGCCTCCTAAAACAAAAGCCAGGGGAACCGTAAGAGAAACAGCTACGTTTCGGGCGCTTGGCGGGCCTATTGAGGAGAGGGCTGCAAAACCGGGCGGGAAAAAACAGACCGCGATGATCGGCTGCAGGAAGACAATGGTTACGATCAAGGGAGCCGGAGCTGCCCCAAGGAGGATTGTCATGAACCCGGTGAGCAGGAATGCTATGCCCATGGTTCGTTTAGGGCCCAGGCGATCGCTTGCCCATCCTGCCAAAAATGCCATCCCGATCGACGGGATTCGTGAGAGTGCAATCAGGGTGTTGGCCCAGTTCCGGTTGATTCCATGCTCGGTTATCAGATAGAGGGGAAGCATGGTATATACCCCGAGGGTACTGCCGATAGCCAGGCTGAACAGAAACATCATGATCCAGAAGGCGGGTTCGCGGAAAAGCGTCTTAAAGGCCGCAAAATTGGGGGACTCGCCCGGGAACTCCCCGCCTCTGCCGAAGCGGGCAAAGGCGATTCCCATCAGAATGGACATACCTCCCAGAAACATGAGGACACTCCTCCATGAAAACCAAGTCAGGAGGACTTCGGATACTAAGGGCGCAGCTACAAAACCCAAATTGGGCGCCAGTTCATGGATTGCAAGGGCCTTGCCCCAGTGCCTGGGGCTGATCAAAGAGGTAAGGGTCGCGATACCGGAAGGCAGATAGAGTCCCGAGGCCAGTCCAAGCAGGACCAATACAATGCGTGTTCCCCACAGGCTGTCGGTGAAACCGATACCAAAAAGTGCCAGACCGACTGCCGTGGCCGAAACGATGATTGTCCTTTTGTGCAAAAGGCGGGAGGAAAAAAAGCCTGATCCGAGAAGTGAGGTAAAATACCCTGCCGAAATCAACAGAAAGAGAGATCCGGCCTCTCCATGGGTTATTCCAAGGTCTTTTTCAATGGCAGGCATTAAAGGGGCCAGGATGATTCTTGAAATAAAGTTCAGGAAGAAGATTGTCACCAAAAAGAGGAGGGGACCCATTTGCGAACCAAAAGAGGGTATATTTTTATCCTGTTTGTTGGCTGAATCGCGGTTCGTTGAAAAATAATTCAATTTTTGTGCTCCTTTGGAGGACCAAGCGAATCGAGGATATAACGCGAAAGCTTGAAATAATATTTTTATTTTGA
The DNA here is from genome assembly GCA_021107495.1 of Desulfobacterales bacterium. Lineage (GTDB taxonomy): Bacteria > Desulfobacterota > DSM-4660 > Desulfatiglandales > Desulfatiglandaceae > JAIOSR01. The sequence continues at coordinate 5,500 of JAIOSR010000499.1, forward strand.
TAAATGAACGCTAACGTTACGAACCTGCCCCGGGTAAATCGGGCCTGAGTGCTTCAAATGTGGCTGGGCACAGTCCCGGATCAGGCGGGATGTGCTATATAGCGGAGCGGGGCGTTTCCCACCCGTGAAGGTTTGCAACGTTAAGCTAAAATTTACAATAGGCCAAAACAAAAACATGCGCGTTATTTATTGCGCATGTTAAACCGATGTAACTTATGCCATTTAAACCATGAATGTCTATCTAAAAGCCCTTAGAGCCCCTTTTCTGGCCGGTTCCCTTATGCCGGTTATGATCGGCTCGGCCTTTGCCTTAACACAAAAAGCATTTTCTTTCCCGCTTTTTTTGATCACTGCTTTTGGAGTGGCAGGTCTCCACCTGGGAGCGAACCTGCTCAATGATTATTGCGACGCAAAGGGGAGTGATCCTATCAATTTGCGTGTGACTCCATTTAGCGGCGGAAGCCGCGTGATTCAAAACCGGGAACTTGCACCCTGGGTCATAATGCTGATGACGGTATTCTTTTTTGCCATAGGTCTGGCCGCCGGGATCTGGCTCGTCTGTTTGGACAGACCCCTTGTTGCCGTGATCGGTCTTTTAGGCCTTGCCGCAGGATGGGCGTATTCAGCGCCTCCCTTACAGCTTATGTCACGTGGATGGGGCGAGGTCTTGATCTTTTTTGCCTTTGGCCCGTTGGTCGCAATGGGAACATATTACGTGATGTCCGGTTCTCTTAGCTGGCCTGCCTTTGCTCTTGGCGCTCCCCAGGGATTTTTTATTACAGGGGTTATCTGGATCAATCAGTTCCCCGACTACCAGGCGGATAAGGAGGCAGGAAAGAAAAATCTTATGGTAAGATGGGGTCCGGAGATTTGCAGATATCTTTACTGCATCATCATGTTATCGGGCTTTTTATTTGTTATCTTTCTCAGCAGCGTTTTGGGTCTGTCGTACCTGCTCATGCTATCCTTTATTGCCTTTCCGCTTGTATTCAAGGCCATGAGGATTTTGTGGAGAGAATACCTGTCCCATGAGGGAGTGATTCCTGCACAGGCCCTTACAATCCAGACCATGGTCGCCCACGGGCTTCTTCTCTTCCTGGGACTGATTTTGAGCAGGGTAATCGGAGTCTAATATCTCAATTAAACGAAAACCATTAGCTTTTTAAACAGGAGAAAAAAATGATCAGCCGATATACCCGTCCTGAAATGGGCCGTATCTGGGAGGATGAAAATCGATATGCCAAATGGCTAAAGGTAGAAATATCTGCCTGTGAGGCCATGGCCGAGGAGGGTCTTATTCCGGCGGAGGCCGTTTTGAACATCAGGAAAAAGGCGGCCTTTTCAGTTGAGCGTATCCTGGAGATAGAAGAAGAGACCAAACACGATATCATAGCATTTCTGACCAATGTGGAAGAACATGTAGGTCCTGATTCGCGGTATATTCACCTTGGTCTGACCTCTTCGGATGTCCTGGACACGAGTTTCGCGCTTCTGTTGAAGGAAGCAATGGAACGTATCATTCAGGACGTCAGGGACTTTTTAAAGGTCATTAAGGACAGGGCCATGGAGCACAAGTATACCGTGACCATCGGCAGGTCCCACGGCATACATGCGGAGCCTACGACCTTTGGCCTTAAGTTGGCCGTCTGGTACTCCGAGATGAATCGTAACCTCAAAAGGCTTACAGAAGCAAATGATACCATAGGCTATGGTAAGCTGTCAGGGGCAGTGGGGACTTTTGCCAACATATCGCCCAGGGTGGAGTCCCTTGCGTGTAAAAAACTCGGGCTGAAGCCGGCGGACATATCAACCCAGATCATTCAAAGGGATCGCCATGCCCAATACTTTACAAGTCTCGCGATTTTAGCGGGGACAATGGAAAAGATCGCAGTGGAGATAAGGCATCTCCAGAGGACCGAGGTCCTTGAGGCAGAGGAGCCTTTTGCAAAGGGTCAGAAGGGTTCGTCCGCCATGCCCCACAAAAAAAACCCGATAGGGTGCGAAAATATTTCAGGCCTCGCGCGTTTAGTGCGTTCTAATTGTCTGGCTGCCATGGAAAACATGGCACTCTGGCATGAGAGGGACATCAGTCATTCCTCGGTAGAAAGGGTAATTGCCCCTGACAGCACCATCGTTATTGATTATATGCTTCATCGTCTGACCGGAATTATAAGCGGCCTGGTAGTGCATCCTGACAGGATGACAGAGAACCTCAATAAGACAAAAGGGCTGATCTTTTCCCAGCAGATCCTTATAAGGTTAGCAGAAAGTGGCGTTGAAAGGCAGAATGCCTATGTCATGGTCCAGAGAAATGCCATGAAAGTATGGGACACGGGTCATGATTTCAAAGGTCTGATCATGGAAGATGATGAGATTGGGAAATATTTAGACAAGGCGGAGATTGAAGAGGTGTTCAATTTGGATTACCATCTCAAACATGTGGATGACATATTCGAGAGGGTGTTTGGCTAAATTATGAAAATCGGGAATTTTATGATTAAAACAAATAAAACATTATCGGGATTCATTACGCTCAGGAACATTATTTTTTTAGGCCTGCTTATCCTTTTTCAGGCATACTGTCCAAATGGGACGAGCGCCAAACTGATCCCTGCGCCCCTGTTGAAGTGGGCGGATAAAGGGACGGATTACGCGGTTCTTGTGGACAAGTCTGCTCAAAAGGTTTTTCTGTATAGCAGGGATGACGTTTCAAAACCCGTGAAGGTCTATAAATGCTCTACCGGCGAAAACAGCGGACCCAAATTAAAAAGAAATGACAGGAAGACCCCTGAAGGCATTTATTTTTTTACCCACTCCTACCAGGACAGGGAACTTGCTCCCATATACGGGGTACGTGCTTTTGCAATGGATTATCCTAATCCCTTAGATAAAAAACAGGGAAAGGGTGGCTATGGCATCTGGTTCCACGGGACCAACGAACCCCTGAAACCATGGGATTCGAACGGTTGCGTGGTATTGGAAAACGAGAGTATTGACGAATTGGCTTCTTATCTCAGGTTGCATGAAACTCCTGTTATTATAAGCTCTTATATTGACAGGGTCCCCTACAAAAGGCAGAAGCGGGAATCCGAGACCCTCCAGAAATTTGTTGAAACATGGGTTCGTGTCTGGAAAAATAAAAACATCGATCAATACATGCGTCTTTACAGCCCGAGCTTCATGGCCGGGGGAATGGGTTGGGGCGCCTGGAAGGCACATAAATCAAGGCTCGCAAAAAAATATAAGAAGATACATGTAGAAATCGACAACCTCCAGCTATACAGGGCAAAGGATACTGTCTTTGCCATGTTCAATCAGACATATCGCACCTCCGCTTTTGAGAGTAGGGGTCAAAAAAAGCTCTACTTGACTAAAAACAGTAATCAATGGAAAATAATAGGTGAATTTTTTGAAAGGGGTAAAATTGCAGGGAAGGTCCCTCCCCGGCGGAAAAAAACATCGCCGAAGGAGATCGAGGATTTTATCCATTTCTGGAAAAACGCATGGGAGAGGAAAGAACTCGACAAATATATTGGTCTTTACGATCGGACCTTCCGTTTCCACGGGATGGATTTGAGGGCCTGGAGGAGTTACAAATCCAGGCTGAACAGGAAGTACGGTTCTTTTAAAATTCGGGTCAGCAAGGTTAAGATCATTAAGGCTTCCGGCAACAAGCTTAAGGTTCGTTTCATACAGGAATATAAGGCCGACACTTACCATGACTCAGGCATTAAGAACCTTTTCCTTCTAAAGCGGGGAAAGCAATGGAAGATCAAGAAAGAGACGTGGCGTCCCCTGCCAACGGGGCGCACCAAGTAAAAGGAAAGACCCCTCGACCATCCGATTTGACTGTGATGATACTTGGGAAGGTGGGTAAATCCAGAAGCTTTAAGATATCCTCCCGCATCTTTTTATGGGCGTGCCTGTTCTTCGCTGCCTACATTATAACTTCTGTTCTTGTCTTCAATGGATATTTTAGTGAGCTTCGTTCAAACAGGTCCCAGCAGGGCTTTTTAGACCAGTTGCAGAAGGACATCAAAGACACGAAGGAGGAACTACACATATCGAAACAGCACTTAGTCCTCTTGGAAGAAGCCATTTATGAGATGTCCGCCAGCCGTGAAAAACCGGCCAAGATGACCATGCCCGAAACTGCAGTCCCGAAAAAAGCCGAACCCTCAGTTGAGGCCGCTCCAGTTGAAAGGATTGAAGCGGTGCCTAAAGTACAGGTGCCTGGTATGGTTGACATAAAGGACCTGGAGATCCGGCGGGAAGAGACACTGCTGAAGGTCAATTTCAAACTGGTCAATATTCACCAGGACGAAGCCCCAGTCAGCGGATATGTTCATGTCGTTGCCATGAATAAAGATAACGAGCCGCCGTATTTGTGGACCTATCCAAAAGTTATACTTAAGAACGGGTTGCCCGTGGACTATAAACGGGGTCAGCTTTTTTTCATAAAGCGTTTTAAGACGATTCGAGGCGAATATTCCATTAGTTCGGAGACTGAATACCCTTCGACCGTGAAAGTGGTTGTATACGACCACCCCGGAACCTTGATTTTCCAAAAGGAATTTGAGGTGAAAAAGGCCCCATGATTCGATCCACAGCAAGGTTATGCGACTCTTTGAAAAGAGTTCCCCATGCCTCGTCGGATGCCGGTCGTTGTTAAAGAGACATTCCTTGTTCGATATCCTTCGGTTCAGGAAGATTTGTTTGTGTCATTCACCCACATATGTCAGCTCGATCGAATCCTCCCGTGGATCAACATCCTTGACTTCAACTAATATTTCCTCTCCCGGTTTAATGAGTATGCCGTTTTGCCGCCTGATCTCCGCGACAAGGAAAAAATCCTTTAAAACAATACGATATTTTCTTTTTAACTCATCTAAGACCATGGCCTTGTATTTTCCACCCGGATACAGGCTGAGAAATTTTAAGACCCAATAGCGCATGCGGTTTCTTTTTATTGTGCCAAGACTTTTTATGACGGGCCCAATGGTCATTCCGATTTCTTCCAATTGTTTTTCATTGCAAACCGGCGCCACTCCCATTAAAAAGCTTTTGATTTGACGTTGGACCACAAGATCAAGGTATCGCCGTATGGGAGAAGTGCCCTGGACATAGACGTCTAATCCCAGCACTTGGTGAGGATTCGGGGCGGTGTCCAGTTTAAGGCGGCGAAGCTTTCGGCGCTGCCGGAAGACATAATAGAGATATCCCGACTCCTCCAAGGTTACTCTTTCACTGGGTTCTTCCTGGGTCCTGAAGAGAACCGGGATCCCGTTGTCCCTGCAAAACCTGGCTATCAGGCAGTTATAAAGGATCATGAATTCGGCGACTATCATCCTGGATGGGGTGTTTTGATCCACCGCTTCAATGGTCGGTGTTGAACCGGTCTCGAATTTGAAGTGCAACTCAGGGAGTGAAAGAGTAAGTGCCCCCCGGTTAATCCTTTCATGTCGCAGGATCCGGCTCAACTCATACATTTGTTTCAA
>JAIOSR010000501.1 GCA_021107495.1 Desulfobacterales bacterium
CTATAACTGGCACTGGTTGGCCGCCAATATGAGCGGTGAGGCATTCCTGGGCTTTGGGGCATTCAATACGAAGAAGATCACAGGAAAAGATGTGGTCGACTTCGTCAAGTTCCGCCAGGACATCGCCGAATGCAAGACCTGGGATTACGATATGTACGCGGAAGTGTTAGGCAAGCCACAGGAATAGTCGTTTATGCGCCTTCGCCAGAATACCCCGCAGCTTGCTGCGGGGAGTTTCATCCGCTGCTATGATATGCCGGCCGTACCACAGCCCTTTTATTACCCCGACATGTCTTTCCGCGGCCCCCTGGTTTGATAGGACCGCCTCCCTGGCCCGCTTACCCGCATTCTTCAATTCCTCCGGGTGCCCTAAAAACCAGATCGCCCTTTCAGCCAATTCCGCTGGTCCGGACACCTGAACCCCCGCCTTCGCCTTTTCCAGTAAGGCCCTTGCATCCAAAAAGTTCTCCATTGAAGGCCCGTAAAAGGGCATCTTTCCCCAAACCGCCGGCTCAAGGACGTTTTGCCCTCCTAAGGGAACCAGGCTGGCCCCGCAAAACAGAATTGTTCCCACACTGTATATTCCGAAAAGCTCTCCAAAAGTGTTGATAATCACGACCCGGGCCGTGCGCTTCGTGTCCGCCCCGTCAAAGTCGGTCCGGAGCTGATATATGAGTCCGCGCCGCTCGACCAAAGAGCCGATTTCATTTGTCCTCTTGATATGCCTGGGCGCAATGATAAGAATGGTGTCCGGGAATGCTTTTAGGATTTCTTCATAGGCACTGAGGACCATTGTCTCTTCCCCGTCGCGGGTACTGCCCGCCACAAGCACCGGCTGGGAAGCCATAATATTAAAGGTCTCCCGTATTTCCGTTTCCATGCCCTGGTCCGTAAGACCCATCAACCGGTCGTATTTTGCATTGCCGTGTATCTCGATTCGATGGGGATCAGCGCCCATGGCCTTGATGCGATCAGCATCTCCCTCGGTTATCATACTGAAGACATCAAAATTTCTTAATACCTCCCGAAAAAACCTGCCCAGTTTCAGATATCCTTTGATGGATCTCACGGAGATCCGGCCGTTAATCAAGGCGGTTTTTATGCCCATGCGTCGGGCCTCATAGAGCCAGGCCGGCCAGACTTCGGTTTCAAGAAAGACCATGATATCGGGTCGCACCACGGAAAGCGCCCTGCATACGGAACCGATAAAATCGACCGGCGCGTAAACAACGGGGATTTTCTCTCCAAGGATTTTCACTGCCAGGTCACGCCCGTGTTCGGTAGATGTTGAGAGGATAAGCGAACAGTCCGGCATCATACCGCTCAGGGCCTCGATGATGGCGGCTGCCACCTTGACCTCTCCTAATGACACCGCATGGATCCAGATTCGAGGGTACCCGGAAAGCCGTTCAATCACTTTTTCAGACACAAATCCCAGGCGTTCTTCAATGTGGCCGCGGTACCGTCCGGTTATGCGTGTATAGATCCAAAAGTAAGGAAATAAAAAGATGAACAGAACGGTTGTCAGGACCAGGTATGTGGCATAAAGTATGGTCATGGCTCAATATTGATAACCTCGTAAAAAGTAGCTTTGCAACTTTTTACTCGGCGGAGGAGGGCTACCCCTCCCCCGCCACTTGAAGTGAATTCAAATGGTTCCACCCCTACCCCAGGCCGGGGCTTACCCGCCCTCGACCTTTTGATGGACTCTTTACGAGTCCATCAATATTAGGAAGAAACCAACATGGTGTCAATGACATTACCGAAACACAAACAAGAACTTGATCAAGCAATTCTTTCCTGATAGGAAAAGGAATGATCGTTTTGCGGGTTCAGGGTTAACCGAAAACCCGCCTGCCGTCCGGTGGGGAGGTCTGAACCGTCCTACGAGCAAGGTCAAGGAAAAAAACAACCCTGAACGGTCAACTTTAAACCTGTGAACCCTTACAAAAGGTAAAACATGTAAGTTCTCAATAAATTCGAGGGCTCCGGCACGACTTTAACACGAACTCTTTGAGAAATTACTAAAATATTCGCTTACTGGTGGATATTATTTGGAAAAAACCGCTTTCACAATCTATCTCGCCACTCTCATTATAAGCCCTCTCCTTTTTGGCTCAGTGCATACCTATGCCTACACATTAATGGCCTTGGGCATATTCACCGGCACCCTGTTGCTGGTTATTAAAAATGTAAGGAAAGATCTCAAAACCGGCACTTACCGGTTCCAACTGCCCAACACCAGCCTTAATCTTTTCTTTTTAATAATGACAGGCTTTCTCATTATCCAGGTCATTCCCCTGCCTGACTGTATTGTCCAGATGCTGTCGCCCGAGGCATGGGTGGTGCAGCAAAAATCAGAACCGGCATCGAGCATCGTGGTCAACCAAAGCCAAGGCAATGTCTGGGCCTCTCTATCTCCCTATTATTATCCCGTTCGCATGTCTATCATTCGTTTTACTGTTTATGGTCTGTTCTTCTTTGGTTTGATCCAGGTGCTGAATTCACAGAAGAGGATCGAACTGGCTGTTTTTTTAATACTGACGATCGGTTGCTTTGAAACCATTTATGGTTTAGCACAGACTTTTTCCGGATCCGAACATGTCTGGTGGTTCAAAAAGACAAGATATTTAGGGGACGTGACCGGTACTTACGGTAATAGAAACCACTTTGCAGGATTGATGGAGATGTGCCTGCTATTGGCCGCCGGTTACGCGGCAGGACTTTCGGAGAGAAGGAGAAAAAGAAAAACAGTCCGCAAACCTGAACTCAGCTTGAGGGCTAAGATATCGAAATATTTATCCGGGGAACAGCGTTTCAATAAAAGGGTTTTGGTTATCTTTGCAGGCGTGGCAATCGGCATCGGTCTTTTCTTTTCTGCGTCCAGAGGGGGAATCCTTGCCACTGCCGGGGCCATGTTGTTTATGAGCCTCCTGTTTATTTTCAGGAAAGCCCACCGCCGCAATGGAATTGTTGTTCTTTTACTTTTCCTGATTATCGCTGTCTATTGCCTTCACATTGGGGCTGAGTATCCCATCGGACGATTTGAACATTTAAATGAGAGTTTTGAGGCAAGAAGCAGATATGCAAAAAAGACCTTAGATCTGTTTGAGGACTACAAACTGGCAGGCATAGGCGTGGGCAACTTCCGGTATGCCTACCCCAGGTATCAGGCTGTTGAAGACCGGCGCTACTACATGCGGCATACTTCCAATGACTGGGCACAATTTTTGGCTGAAGCAGGGCTCATTGGTTTTTGTTTATTGCTGGGTTTGATGTCCTACTATGTGCTCCGAACAATGAAACTGTGGAATATGAGAAGGGATACCCTTGCCATTGGCCTCGGGGCAGCGCCCTTATCGGCAATGGCCGCAGTAGCAATCCATTCCTATTCCGATTTTAATCTTCATTATCCCGCCGATTTTTTGATGTTTGTGGCGATTATTGCAATCGGTTATAGTGCCCTCCATTTAGAAAGACATCGCGGCAGAGACAGAACAATCTATCGATATTATGACATCCCTTTAAAATATAAAGGTTTTTTGGCTTTGGTCCTTGTTTCGGGATTTATTGCCTGGGCTGGAATCTGGAGTATCCGGCATTTTGTTGCCGAATGTTATTGTAATACTGTGCACAACTATAGCCTGAACAGGGACCCGAATCCATCCCTGGAAGAGCTTGGAAAGGCCGTTAGCTGGGACAGATATAATGCAGAATATTGGTACAAACTGGCGCGGGAACTGATGAGGGTTCGGCATCCTGAAGCCTCAAAACCGGACCGGGATATTGAAGCCCGACGCAAACACCGGATGGAAGTAATAAAGGCCCTTGAGCAAGCCGTGCGTTTGAATCCTTTCAAGGCAGAATATCATATGCGGTTGGGATGGGCATATGTATATCTATGGCGATTGCTCGATCATCAGCAGAAATGGCTTTCTGCTGCCGACATTTCCATTAACAGGGCGACCTATTTTGTTGGTGATATAAATCCATCTCTGCATGTGCATCTTGCGAATTACTGGATAATGCGGTCAAAGACCATTAATCCTGCTAAACCGGAATGGAAAACTGCCTGGGCCAGGGCGTGCTGGCATTACAAAAAGGCCCAGGGCATAGATGGAACCAAACAACAGGCCGAGCGGATTGTCAGATTTGTATGGGAATACTACCCTGACGAGGTGTTTATTCGGAAGGTGCTGTCCGACAAACACCATGTTCTTTTAAAGGCCCTGAAATGAGTAAACAGAAAAAAATAAGAGTTACAGAGATTATTTTGCTCTTCGGTGTTATCGGCTGGGCCTTCTACCTTCATCTGCCCCTTTTCAACGACGGATATTTTAACGCAGGGGATGATCATATCCATGTGGCATTCTCCAACGAGCTTAATAAGATATGGCAGGAGGAAGGCCGGGCATTTGGCTGGAGCAGACTTTACGGCGTCGGCGCCCCCATCTTTTTGCTTCGCCCGCCCCTCTTTTATCAGTTCACCTGCCTCCTGCATTCTCTAAGCGCACTCACAATAGAGGAATCGCTAAAAACTATTGTAATCTTTTGTTTTTGTCTCTTCCCCCTGACGTTTTTCA
>JAIOSR010000355.1 GCA_021107495.1 Desulfobacterales bacterium
ACTGGTTTTTTCTGATCCTTGCAACGCCTGTCCAATTTTACACGGGCCGGGATTATTATATCGGAGGCTGGAAGAGCCTGAAAAACAGGAGCGCCAACATGGACGTCCTGGTGGCCATGGGATCTTCCGTCGCCTATTTTTACTCCCTTTATCTGCTCCTTTATCCTGCATTAGGGAAACACGTTGACTTTGAGATATAAGACGTAATTATTACCCAGACCAAAATAAGTAAGATGCTTGAATCGAGCACCAAGGGAAAGACAGGGGGCACAAAACGCAAGTTATTCGGCCTACGCCCTAACACCGCCACCATTGTAGAAGACGGCATTGAAAAAGAGATTCCTCTTTCCCGGGTCAAGGTGGGGGACTTGGTCATCGTTCGTCCCGGAGAGAGCATCCCAGTGGACGGTATTGTCAGTGAAGGGGAATCAAGTGTTGACGAATCCATGTTGACCGGGGAGCCTATCCCCGTTGACAAGAGCCCGGGAGACAGGATCGTAGGAGGAACCATCAATGGAGAGGGCCGTCTCAAATTTGAGGCTAAAAAGGTGGGAAGTGACACGGCCCTTGCACGGATTATCCGTCTGGTTCAGGAGGCCCAGGGAAGCAAGCCACCTATTCAGGCATTAGCCGATAAGGTTGCCTCAGTCTTTGTCCCGACGGTGATCGGGATAGCCTTCCTGACCTTTATCATCTGGTGGATGATAGGCGGCGAATTTGTGCCTTCGATGATACGAATGGTCGCGGTACTGGTTATCGCCTGTCCATGTGCCCTTGGACTTGCCACACCCACGGCCATAATGGCGGGAACCGGTAAGGGTGCTGAAAAGGGAATGCTTTTTAGAAACAGTGAAGCATTGGAGACGGCCACCAAACTGGATACGGTTGTCCTGGATAAGACCGGCACCATTACCATGGGAAAACCCTCTGTAGCCGATGTAATTGTGTCTGATTCAAGTATAAAAAATGAGGAAGAACTTTTAAGACTCGGGGCCTCGGTAGAAAGGGGTTCCGAACATCCTTTAGGACGGGCCATTGTAAAAGAGGCGGAAAAAAGAGGGCTCGATCTTTTTGAACCGGAGGAGTTCAAGGCAGCGAGAGGTCTTGGGGTTCAGGCAAAAATCAACGGCCGGGAGGTCTTGGTTGGAAAGCCCGCCTGGCTCGATAAGACGGATATAAATCTTGATAGTGCAATGGGTCAAGTCCTGTTTTTACAGGAAGAAGGAAAAACCGTTATGTTGGTGGTTGTTCAGAGAAAATTAGCCGGTCTGATAGCAGTGGCAGATATGGTCAAACCTGAATCAAGAGAGGCGCTCGAAGAACTTCATCGGCAGAATCTTAAGGTGATCATGCTTACGGGAGATAATATCCAGACCGCTAAAGCAATTGCCTCAGAAGTAAATATCGACGAGATTTTCGCAGAGGTGTTGCCGGAAGATAAATCCGCTAAGATAAAAAAACTCCAGGCGGAAGGTAAAAGGATCGGGATGGTTGGAGACGGTGTCAATGATGCCCCTGCACTTGCTCAGGCGGATGTGGGTATGGCCATTGGAACAGGGACGGATGTGGCAATAGAGGCAGGGGATATCATTTTAGGCAGTGGCAGTCTTACCGGTGTTTCAAAGGCCATAAATCTCAGCAGGGCAACAATGCGTACTGTGCGGCAGAATCTTTTCTGGGCTTTTTTTTATAATATTGTGCTGATTCCTGTCGCAGCCGGGGTTCTCTACCCCTTTGAATTTCTGCCCGATTTTCTCAGGCAGCTACACCCCATCCTGGCGGCATTGGCCATGGCCGTGAGTAGCATAACGGTAGTATCCAACAGCCTTTTGCTGTACAGGGCCAAGATAGATTAAAATATAACCAGGGCATCGCGATGAGGATTCAACCATGATCAGTATCAGCCTTTTTTATGTCTTTTTTGGCTTTGTCCTCCTTGTCTACGGATCACAAGTCTGCCCTTTTTTAGAATGTTTAGGCTACCTCCAGGCCGCAAGGAATACCTTTATACCCATCATTTTTGCCCTACCGCTCAGGATCTATTGGTTTAAGAAGAATACCCAAAATATGCGTGAACCGGACTCAAATCATGACACCGCCCTGTACTCACTCCCATGGAAAGAATTCAGGGCAGACCTTTTTACATGGCTCCTGATCGGTCTTTTTATGGCAACATCTTACATCCTTTATTCTCAACCTCCCGTCCTGACAGGGTTTAAGCTGTTTTTAGGGTGCATTTCTTTTGGGTTATTCGGGGGTATGCTCTGTTTTCTTTCCATGGAAAAAAGAATCATTGAATTTATGAAAGGGATGAAGGCAAGGGTTGCTTTCACGCCAAAAAGGCTTTTTTCCGTTTCAAAGAAAATGCTCTTTTTCATGATAACCGTCCAGGGTTGTATGGTAATTGCCATCCTGTTGATGGTTTACATGGATATGAAGCATCTTCTCAGCCATATAGATTTTCCCGATCCCAATATTTATATTAGTGTATTTAATGAAATCCTTTTTGCTTTTGTAGTCCTCCTCCTTCTGAGTTTACTTATCCTTGGCAGGTATTCCCAAAATCTCAGGGCAATTCTTACCCTTCAGTTAGGGGTTATGGAGGATATCAGCAATGGGAACTACGATGCATGGGTTCCGGTGGTGAGCAATGACGAATTCGGGTTGATAGCGGCCAAGACCAATGAGATGACAAGAGGCCTGAAGGAAAGGGAGTTTTGTCAGATCAGTTTTGGAAGGTATATGACGCCGGAGGTGAGCCATAGAATTTTAAAAGATGAAATAAACATCAAAGGAGAATTAAGAGATGTAACGATCCTGTTTTGTGATCTGAGGGGTTCTACAACCCTTGTAGAAGGTAGTGAACCGAGAGAGGTGGTCTGT
>JAIOSR010000241.1 GCA_021107495.1 Desulfobacterales bacterium
TACCTTCCCCACGCCATGCTCAACGCGCTGGCAAGATTAGGATGGTCTTACGGAGACCAGGAAAAATTCACAAAACAAGAACTCATCGAAAAATTTTCGCTTGAAAATGTGGGAAAATCAGCAGGCGTATTTAATATGGAAAAGCTTCAGGATCTCAATGCCTGGTATATTCGCGAGTCTTCCGATGATATTCTGGCAATGGACCTGATCCCGTTTCTTGAGAAATCAGGGCTCAAAAACCTGGATAAAGAAAAGGTAGAGGATGCCGTTGCCACCCTCAAAATCAGGAGCAAGACCCTCGAAGATATGGCCGAAAGCGCGCGTTTCTACTTTGAGAAGGAAATCATCTATGATGAAAAGGCCAATAATAAATTTCTCAAACCTGATATGCTGGAGCTTCTTGAAAACCTTCAAGGACGGCTTGAACAAACATCGGTTTTTGATCAGGAGGGTCTTGAAAAAACCTTTGTGGCCTTTTTAGAAGCAAATCAGATCAAGCTCAAAAAGGTGGCCCAACCTCTCAGGGTGGCGCTTACCGGCAAGACAGCAAGCCCCGGCATCTTTGAAGTGATGGAGGTTCTGGGCAAAGAGGTCGTACTGGAAAGGCTTGGAAATGCCGTTGTCCATATTCGGGGCAAGGCGTGATGAATCAGTAGATATCGGGTCCAAAGGACCGGCTCTGTTTCATCCCGGAAAGGGACTTTCTAACCAACGAGTGTGAAGTGACTAAAGTGAACTAAATTGTCTAAAGTTGTGGAGTCGCTGCGCTCCAATGGTTTTGATAAAATCAGCGGAGCCCCTTTACTTTAGATCACTTCAAACTTTAGGTCACTTCAGGCACTTCCCGCAATTTTACACGGCATTGCCAAATATTTCTGACATGGCCCTAAGAACAGGGTTTTATAATTTCAATAAATATACACCGGTTCCCGCAGGATGAGTTCAACGGCATTCGATGCCACAGCGGCGAGTTCGGGATGGGTTTCACTCAGGTTCGCGATCTGTCTCAGATGGTCGGCAGATCTCATGATAAGGGAGGTCATGTCGCCCTCGTCAATGGGCACAAAATCGAGTAGACGGTCCCAGGGGGCTCCTTTGGCCCACATAAAAAGGGCAGCAGCAGGCCAGTACATAACCTGTGGGCTATCAAATCCCCGTTTGGCCTTTAAACTCCTGATTGGTTCAATCGAATCGAGGATTCCGTAGAATACTTCCTCAAGCCCGGTAAGATCAAAGGACTCCTGTGATTTCAGTTCCACTTCCATGGTCCTGTCCCAAACAAAAGGGGCAAGACCCCCGGCTAATACCTCTGGAGAAAGGTCATCAAAGGCCCTGCTTCGAATGGCCTCTGCAATCAGCAAAGGCTGATCCAGCCTCAGCTTGGAGGCCCAGAACCCGTCAGGGGTCAACCGGTCCGTCTCATCCACGAACCCGGTTTCCTTTAAAAACCTCAAATGCCGTCTGAAACCGAGCCACAACCCGCCACCCATTCCTTCCATACGCATGGCCAGAGAGCGCATCTCCCGAAGCAATCCTTTAAGTTCGCCCTTCTTTTTTCCATGGCAGGTCTTCAGGTGCGGACAATCTTCACACGGTAGCGAGTTGATCCGCTCTTTTACCTCATTCAATTCTTTGAAGCCGGTATCCGTGCCGGAGAGACTGATCTTGAGGACTGTTAAATCCTCGGACCGAATCGCATCAAATTCCCTCCCTAACCTCTCGGGAGAAGCGTCCATCGGGAGATCAGTCCGGTAATCAAAAATGGCCTTGATCTGGTTCAGGTCTACCCTTTTGAACCTGAATCGTTGTTTGCCGGCACGCTTTTTCTTTATATTAAAGGCATCACAAATGAACCTTTCGTGATCAGGATAGGCTTTAAAAACAACATAAATGTTTCCGTTTTTATGAAGAAAAACCCTTCCCGGTTTGAGATAATCTTTATAAGAACTCAACATCCGTTCATAACGAACGTCCCGGTCTGTTCGTCTGGCTTTTTCCTTCAATTCCGACCTTTTCTGGATGTTATCCTGGATCTCATAGGGGTCTTCCGTATCGCACCTTGCCTTTGGCAGGGTCATTCTCAGATCGGACAATATTCGGTTCCAGCGTTTTTGAACCATGACCCCTGAATCTCTCTCTTGAAAGGCCGCAAATGAACGCTCAAGAAGGTCTTTGACCTCGAGCGGCGTATGAGAAAGAAGCAGGTTCAGGGTCATTGAGAAATTGATATGAATACGGCTCAGAACCGGCTCGGCCTGCGAATCCATCAATTTATGTATGAGCTTAGGGTTCTGATGACGGCCGGGAACGATTAGCGCAAACCCGATATTATCTTTTCCGCGCCTGCCTGCCCTGCCGATCATTTGATGAAGGTCGGTTGAATTGAGATCAACAAATTCGTGTCCGTTATACCTATCGCTTTGCACAAGGACCACGGTCCTGGCCGGGAAATTGACCCCTGCGGCCACCGTGGATGTGGAAAAAATCGCCTCCAGGTCCCCGCTGTTCATCATCTTTTCAACGAGCATCTTCCAGTAAGGAAGTTGACCCCCATGATGGGAACCGACCTTTGAATCCAAAAGCGCCTTCATCTGACGGTGCCCCTCAAGGTGTGGGAAATCCCGCAGGAACATTTTTACGGTCCGTCTGATGCGGTCCCTGGCCTCGGGCGGTTCTTTTACCGGCGAACAGGTCATCAGGGCCCGGTTACAGTCGGCCCTCGATTTGAGAAAAAAAATAGCCGGCAGCAGGTCAAATTTTCTCAGGCATTTTACTATACCGCCAAAATCGATCCTGTCAGACCCTCTTCTTCCTTCCTTTGAGCCAAGAAATTTCTTGATTCCGGGGCTGATTCCCCTTTTGCCGCCCAAAGGGGCTATAAGGCCGTCGGGAAAAAGGAAAAGCATTTCCATGGAGACGGGTCGCTCTTCCGCCAGGACCACCCGGTTTGGCGTTTCGCGAATCTCCTTTAACCAACCACAGACCTCTTGTGCGTTGGAGATGGTAGCGGAAAGGAGTAAAAGTCTTACCCTTGAAGGCAGATAGATAAGGACCTCTTCCCAGACCACACCCCTGTCCGGATCGCTCAGGTAGTGGGCCTCGTCCAGAATCACCAGATCCGCTCGAATATCGGTCCCCTTGTGCATGGAATCATAAAGCTGATTTCTGAGAATTTCGGTTGTTCCCACAATAACGGGAGCGTTTGGATTTTCTTTGCGGTCCCCTGTCAGAATTCCGCAATTGGAAGGGCCGAATTCACGGCAGAATTCCTGATAAATTGAATTTGACAGGGCCTTGAGTGGGGAGGCGTACCATATCCTTAAATCGCCTGCAAGATAGGAGTGGATGGCCTGTGAAGCAATCCATGTCTTGCCGGAACCCGTGGGTGCACTTACGAGCACGTCATAGTCTTTGATCAAATCAAGGGCTTCTAATTGGAAGGGATCAGGCTTGAACTGCCCGGGCTCAGGTACGCCGATCTTGCAAAAGGTGGCCCTCAGCCCCGGATCCAGATCTGGCTTTGAGTAATCGGGCGGACCGTATTGGCCTGTACGCGGGCCGCTCTTAATAGGGCCATGCTGCTTTTTCCCTGCCCCGGGTCTCGGCGGCCTGCGGTAATATCGTTTTTTATTTTTCGGACGAGTAATTAGTTCACCTGTTCAAAGAATACTATTCGTAAGTGATCCCGTGGTAAAATCCAGGCCCGGAGGATCGGGGCAGAGTCAGCAGGCTCTGCCTGAAGAATCGCTGCAAGAGTTTGAAGTGAACCAAAGTTTAAAGTGAGCTAAAGTTAAGAAATTCTGTCAATTATATAAAAACAACGGAGCGGAGCGACACCATAACTTTAGGCATTTCAGATCACTTTAGACACTTTTAACTTGTACGGCTTTAAGTAAAACAGCCCCTTTCAGGGGCAAACCAAAGCTTGGTTTTTTGGGCCAAGATTTTTTACTTCACTAATTCCGCTGCTACCATATCCATATCTTTCAGATTATCTTTCATGGCCAGACCTACGTTCAGCCCATCGAAATTTTCTGCTATTGCATCAATGGTATCACCGCACCCATAGGCTATTTTAAGGCCGTTTACATAAACTTTCTCAATGGCGTCTCTTACAAAAAGCCTTGCCGTAGCCTTTATGAAGGAAGTCGACCGGCCCTGCCCGCCTTCGTACCCGGCCGCCTTGTGGCAGAGCGCATTGGCCACCTCACACCAGGTCATCATGTCAGCCAACAGAAACATCACATATTGAGACTTGGTCAACTTGTGTTTGCGACTGTTTATAATCACTTCATTAAGGGTCCTAAATGCATTGGCCAGCAAAGGCCCGGCACATTCATTAGAAAGACTGTCCAGTGCCCCGGCCATTTCAAGATAGAAGCCGCCCTTTGAGCGAACAGTACTCCTCATGCGAAACATGGAAATAATGTTCCGCTGTATCTCACTGGTCCCTTCGTAAATGGGAAGTATCTTTACGTCCCGCTTGATTTTTTCCACCTCATATTCTCGTATATAACCATAGCCGCCGAATGCCTGGATACCGTCATTTGCCATGGCATCGCCCGCTTCCGTGGCAAAATACTTGGAAATAGAACCCTCCACCTGAAGATCTTCTTCCCCGGTGTCCAATCTGCGCGCCACATCTTCTATGTACGCCCGCGCCGCTTCCAGTTTAACGGCATTTGGAACCAGCAGTTTGTGCGTATATCCCTGCTTTTCTGAAAGGGTCGTCCCGAACTGGACCCTTTCCTTAGAGTATTTGATCGCCCTCTCCAAGGAGGCCATGCCGCCACCTAATCCAAAGGTGGCTACCATCAATCGGGTATACCCGAAGACCTTATTTGCCTCTTTGAGCCCCTGGCCTTCAACCCCTCCAATAAGGTTCTCCACAGGGACAAAAAGATCCTCTAAGGCCAGAGGGCAAGTATCGGAGGCCCGAATTCCGTGTTTGTCCTCATGCTTACCGGGTATCAAGCCCTCGGCCCCCGCCTCCACGACAAAAAAAGAAGGGCCGTCCGGTGTGTCCGCAAGGATAGTGTAAAGATCTGCAACACCGCCGTTTGTAATAAACTGTTTCTGCCCGTTGAGTCTGTAACCTTTGATTTTACCCTCGCTATCTAAAACCCGTTCGGCCTTGGTCTTGAGGGACTGGACGTTGGACCCTGCCTCGGGTTCGGTCACGCCATAGGCCACAATCAGGCCTTCCGCTGCAATCTTTCCTATATATTTTTCCTTCTGTTCGGGAGTGGCCCCCACCCTTAGAGGATCCATGCCCAGGCATATTGCCAGAAACGAAGTGGCTACGGCCAGATCCATTTTTGCCATCCTTTCCGATACAACGGCGATTTCCGTAGCGCCGGCCCCGAGACCACCGTATTCTTCCGGTACGAAAATCAAGTGCAGGGCCATATCGGGACCCAGCATGAACCTTATGAGTTCCATGGGGAACTCCCCTTTCCTGTCCATTTCCAGCTTGGTCTCCAAAGAGAGTCTGTCTTTCTCCAGCTTGTCTATTGTATCAAGCACCATGGATAGCATTTCAGGATCCATCCCGGACTGTCCCGCCATGTTCATTCCCCCCCTATTGTGCTGTTAAAAAATCGTTCTAAAAAAATAAAATCTAAAGCTTCTCAGGCCCTGTAGGCGTCCATGCCTCATCCCTAATCCTGAGGCTCAGAAGATCCGGCCTGGAATAGTGGCCGATACCATCCAGATATACCTTTGCCAATTCCCTTTCGTCTAAGTCGATCTCTGCATGCACAATGGTCTCTTCATTAAAGACAGGGCCTTTAACAATAACCCCCGCAGGATTCACAATCAGGCTTCCACCCTTTGCGAGATTGTACTTCATAACGTCTTTCAGTTCGGATGGAATATCCGATTCATCAAGATACCAGCTGGAACTTACCACAAAGACCTGATTTTCTATTGCATGCTGGCGCACGGCGCTTTCGATATCGCATGTCCCGGATTCCGTATCCCCCGTCTTTGCGCCGAGATGACCCTCTACCTTCCACCATCCGGGCCATAGGGCGCAGTGGATTTCTTCTCCCTTGATGGCCATGGCCGCCCTCAAAAGCGTCATATGATGTTCATAGCAGATAGACGCGCCCATTGTGCCGATGTCAAGCTCAAAGGTGCGTATATCGCTTGCATCACCCATGCCCCAGTAGACCCTCTCCGAATGGGTCGGCATCAATTTTCTGTGCCTGCCCAGGACCCTGCCGTCTTTGCCGATAACAATAAGAGAATTGTAAATAGTCAGGCTTCCGGGACGATCGCTCAGTTCATTACAGCCTATCACACAGTTTACCTTGGCCTCCTTTGCGGCCTCGGCCATTCTAAGGGCCTCTTCACCATTCCACCTGATGGCGCTATTTATCATTTTCGCAGCAAGTTCAGTGGACTGGCGCACGGAAACGCCTCCCCTCCAAAACGGATAACCGCAGAAATAGACTTCCGGAAAGACAATCAGGTCAAGCCCCAATTTTCCGGCCTCTAGAATATAGTGGCAGGTCTTCTCAAGGGTCTTTTCCTTGTCAAAATAGAAAGGCGCAATCTGGGCTGCCCCGACTCGAATCTTTTTCATCCCGTATTTCTCCGCAAATAAAAATCATTTATAAAAAATTTTCCTGGCAGGTTTACGGTATCTGCTCAATTTTTGTGGAAACTCGAATTTATCCGGACATCTCTTGAATAACGACCGGCCTTGGTCGAGGCATGCAGAACTCTTTTCAAAGAGCCGCATGCCACGCCATCATAGACTAACGCCCCTGCCTATTGAGCAATTACGGTTTACACTTTTACAACTCATAAGGTCAAGGGGTGGTGCCTTTTTTTGGCTTCAGCCTTCCCAGCAGGAGAGAAATAAAAAAGCATACTCCCCCCACCATAATAATCGACGCACCGGATGTTATATTTAAAGAATAGGCCAAAAAAAGGCCGGCTGATGTAAAAAAAAGGTTCAGTAAAACGGAATAAAACATCATGGAAAACAGTGATCGGGAAAACTTTTCCGCAATATAGGGTGGAATCGTCAGCAGTGCAATGACGAGGATCAACCCCACTACCTGAATAATCATCACAACAGATAAGGCTATCATGGCCATGAGGAGGAAATAAAGGACCTTTACGGGGACGCCCCTTACCCGGGCGA
>JAIOSR010000318.1 GCA_021107495.1 Desulfobacterales bacterium
CCAAAGGCATTGCGGGCAGGTCGAACAAGTAGAAAAAGGAAATGGGGGCTCTTCAGCCCCCGGTTTTTTCATATAAATTGTCTAAGCCAGCCAGCGTTTACGTCGCCTGTAGTGCTTCACATCCTTATAGTTTTTGCGTTTGCCGACCTGGCTCAGGCCTAAATAAAATTCCTTGATATCTTCGTTTTCTTTGAGTTTGGAAGCCGGGCCATCCAGTACGATACGACCGTTTTCCATGACATACGCGTGATCGGATATGGACAGGGCAACAGAGGCGTTCTGTTCAACCAATAAGATGGAGGTATTCTGCTCTTTATTAATACGTTCAATTATCTTGAATATCTCCTTGACAAGGGTCGGGCTCAATCCCAGTGATGGTTCATCCATGAGCATCAGTTTAGGTCTTGCCATCAAACCCCTTCCCATTACTAACATCTGCCTCTCACCGCCGGACAGGTAACCGCTGACCCTGTGCCGCATACGGGCCAAGATGGGGAAATACCGGTACACGTCTTCCATGTCCTTCTTGATCAAATCCTTGTCATTCCTGGAATAGGCCCCTACCCTTATATTCTCTTCCACGGTCAGTTGTTCAAACAGGGGTCTTCCTTCCATAATCTGAACAATACCCATCTTTACTATTTCTTCAGGGCTTTCACTGCCGATTATTCTGCCTTCAAACTCGATGTTACCATCCGTCACCTCGCCCAATTCCGTCTTCAAAAGACCCGAGATGGCCTTTAGCGCGGTGCTCTTACCGGCCCCGTTGGCCCCTAAAAGGGCCACGATGTTGCCTTCCCGGACAGACAGCGAGACCCCTTTAAGGACCAGTATTACGTCACTATAAATGACTTCAATATTGTTTAGAGTTAACATGCCTATTTTTTCTTCTTTGGCGGCGGAACGAGCTTCAGGGTTGAACTTGCAATCCTGTCCGTATCCAGGCCGGTTGCATTAATCTTGTACACACCGGGCGGTATTGGTCTTGCTTCTTTGAAATTCGGCTTGAGGAGCGGTGTCCAGCCTACCTGGAAAAACCAATTCAATGTCGCAATGGGCTTCATGGCCGCGGTAAAATTTCCTTTGTCATCAGTCTCTCCGAGAGCAACCCCCACGACATTTTCTCCTTCAGCCAGCCCTTTCATTTTCATACCAGGGGGCAGAATCATCTCAACCGTGATCATCTCTTTTGGCCCAAAACCGGTTCCCTTGAAAGTCACGGGTTTCTTGAACAGGGCGGGAGAAAGAAATGTCTCTGCCGGAATGACCTGTAATGTCGCCTTTGGTCCTGATGTCTGCATGGTCTGGCATGAAACAGCCCCAAATAAAAGGCCGGGGACAATAATACACAGCGCAATTATCTTAAGAATTTTCATTTGGTGCCTCCTTTCCATATCTCATTAAAATTTGTGAAGGCTTACCGCATCGGGTGCCTTTCGCCAGCCTGTAATAGGGACGCTCTTACCACCTTTTACTCTATAAATCTTGACTTCCAGGCTTCCCCTCCTTGAGGTGGGAGAGTAGGCGCACGCTCCTTGAATGCCATGCTTATCAAAACCGGCAAGCTTTTGGTATGCCTTGTACATGTCGTCCGGCGTAAGCTTGTCATACCCTACTGCCTTGAGGGCGACCTTTAAACCTGCCACATAAGTCATACCCCAGGACATGCCCATACCGTACACTTCGTTGAATTTGGCCGAGCCCCTGTATTTTTTCCAAAGGTTCGCCACAAAAGGATTATTTTTGGATTCATCGCCTCTTTGATAAAATGAGGTAATAACGGTTCCTTCCAATGCCTTTGCGTGCACACCGATTCCAAGGGCTGTAGGTCCCCAGTAATCGCAGGTCATCTGAATATTCTTTGTAAGGCCTAAGGCATAGGCATCCCTGATCACGTTGGTGGGGGTGGGATCAACTCCGCCCGCATGGATGTAGTTTGCGCCAGCTTTTGCTAATCGCGTCAAATAGACATCATGTTTAAGGGTGCCGGGCGGGAAAAATTCAGGTGGCAGAAATTTTATGCCCAATTTTGCGGCGTATTCTTTTCCGCCCCTTAGATGCTCCCTGCCATAAGGGTTATCCCAGCTCAGGTAGCCAACCACGGGGGTACCCGAATTTCCTTTTGCCTTCCAGTCATCCATGATCCAATCCAGGGTGGCGGCAAATGCATCCTGATATGCAGGACCCCAGATAAAGGTCCGCTGTATGTGGGCCTGGAATTCACCGTCACCCGGAACAATCTGAAGCCGCTTGTCCCTTTCGATCAATCTTGCAACTGCCTTTCCGATACCCGTGCTGATGGAGTTTACAACAAGCAATCTCGGGGTCCTTCTGTACCGCTTGTATGCGGACACGGCCCTGGCAACATCGTATCTGGTGTCAATACCGATAAATTTTATCTTGACCCCGTCAACGCCGCCCTTGGCATTTGTCTCCTTGATGATGTCTTCAAGACCCATATCACCGGGGACATTGAGTCCTGCGATGGGGCCGGTGTAGTCTGCCAGGCTCAGGTAGACCACCTCTTTCGCAAAAGAGGACGAACTCAGGCCCGCCACGCTCAGGCAGACAGCTAAAGCAATAGATAGAAAAATTGCACTTCGTTTTCCCATGGTAACCCCCTTTCCTTTAGTTAAGGTTTATGTGAAAAACATCTTCTGTTTTTTGACGGTTCATTTTATTTCATTGGACATTGATCATTGTGAATTGAATGTTGGATGTTTTTCTATGTATCGCCCTCCGTCCATTTAAGGATAAACTCCTAATACGCAAAGGGATACAGCCTGTAAGATGCCTTAAATATCTCCCAGCGATGCGCCAGGCCCCTCGGTTCGAATATCAGGAAGATAATAAGGGCCAGGCCAAAGGCGACGAGCCCGAGAGCAGCGGCAGGTGATGACCCTAACCATGGCACTGCCTTTGCCAAAAGAGGTGATGTAAACATCACAAGCTCGTTAAGGATACGAATAAAAAGAACACCGAAAAATACGCCGGGAATGCTCCCCATGCCACCGATGATAAGCATGCCTATATATTCGAGGGCATGCATAAGGGTAAACTGTTCGGCATTGACCACCGTTATCAGGTGACCCCATAGAGAACCGGCAATGCCCGCATAAAAACAGGAGACAAAGAAGGCGAGCGACTTGTAATGGTAAATGTTTACTCCCATAACCTCGCCTGCGAGGTCATTGTCCCGGATGGCCACAAATGCCCGCCCCACCTTGCTCCTGACTAGGTTTCTGGCGGCATAGGTCATGATAACCATAACGGTCATGATGATATAGAACATCCGCTCGTCCGTGTCGAATTCAAAGCCTCCCAAACTCGGCGGAGGAGGAAAAAGGCCTTTAAAAGAACCGGTTATCTCCATATGAAGGATTAACCAGATAACCACGAAGTGAATGGCAATGGTTGCCATGGCCAAGTACATGCCCTTGATTCTCAAAGAAGGGGCCCCTCCGATTATCCCCACTAGCCCGGCCATGATACCGGATAGAGGCAGGGCAATCCAGAATGAAAACCCGAACTTTATGGTGAGTACTGCTGAGGTATAGGCGCCGATGGCCATGAATGCGGCCTGGCCAAAGGAGATCTGTCCGCAATATCCGCTGACGATCTGCAGACCGAGGCCGACTATCACGCTTATGGCCAGATAGTTCATAAAACTGATTATGTAATAGGAGCCGAACAGTGGAAACAGAAAGAGGAGGATCAGGGCTGAAATAAGGATGGCCCAGTGCTGCCATGTCCTGATGATGGCGATATCCAGGCCGTAACTCTTGTCAAACACTCCACATGGTCTCATTAATCAGATCCTTTCAATTCTTACAAGGCCGAAAAGGCCGTAAGGTCTTATTAACAATACAAGGAGAAGTACAACATAGGCCGCGACATCCTTGACACCACCCCCCACAAGCGGATCAAGATAGGCGGCCCCCACATTTTCTACGACACCTAAAAGGAGCCCTACAACAAGGGCGCCCAACAGCGAGTCGAGCCCGCCGCAGATGGCCACTATAAGGCCGCTTATCCCGATATAGGGCAGCATGTAATATATATCCATCACATTCGCCGTGGCAATCCCTGCCACGACCGCAACAATAGCCGAGAGGACCCAGATATAGGAAAAAATGTTTCTGACAGTGATGCCCGTGCCCTGGGCCAGACGATGATCTTCCGCGGTGGCCCGCATTCCCAGACCAATTTTGGTATATTTGAAAATAAGGGAAAGCGCCGCGAACAAAAACAGCGCCGCTAAAAAGCCTATAAGCTGGTTTATTGGTACGGAAATGCCGGAGATATCAAGATTGCCTTCAGGCAAAAAGGCCGGGAGGGTCCTTGTTTCCCCTTTAAGATAAAGGACAAAAACACCCTCCAAGACAAGAAAGATGGCAAATGTCATTAAAAATGCGGCAATCAGGGGCTGGCCTATGAGAGGACGCAAGGTCAGCCTTTCGATTAATAGCCCGATCAATGCGGTAAGGATAAATGCAGGGAAAATGCCTACCCAGAAGGGAAGTCCCAGGCCCCCTATAAAAAGCCAGAAAAAGAGGGCCCCGAATGCCACCAATTGGCCGTGGGCCAGGCTGACCACATGTGTAGCTTTATAAACCAGGACAATAGCGGCAGCCACCAACGCATAGAGACTGCCTATCATCATTCCCGTTATAGCCTGTTGAAGAAATTCAATCATGATTATCCCTAACTTGTGATATAGCCGCAAAAAGGCGCCCGTCCTCCGCAGTAGCTGCTACGGAGGGTGGACAAAATGCACAAAAAGCAACCGCTACATATTTTAATATCAATCACTTATGTGCCCGAGAAACATAGATTTGGACTTTTTACGAAACTGTCAAATTGTAACTTCTCAGAAAGTTCGGGTTAAAACCATCTTAACGGGTCGGAATTCTCTAATTTATTGAGAACTTACCCTAAATTTCATTCACGTGAATCGAGGTCTCAATAGTCCCTTTTCTTCCGTCCCTGTATGTCACACTCGCTTCAACCTTATATGCTTCCTCATCACCGTAAAGGGCATTAATAAGGTCCTTGTACCTGTCTTCAACAAATGTCCTTCTAAGCTTCCTCGTCCTGGTCAACTCATCTTCATCGGCATCAAACTCCTTATGCAGATTTACAAATCTCTTCATCCTGGTCCATTCCGGCAATGTATTATTGATTTTTATTATCTCGTTTTTAATAAGATTCAGGACTTCCTCTTTTTGGGACAGATCCGTAAAGGTAGTATAGGCAATATGACGGGCCTCGGCAAACCTGCCGACATTGTCGAGGTCAATATTTATAAGGACCGTGACGAATCCCTTGTCCGAGCCGCCGATAACCAGGGCATCTTTGATATAGGGGCTGAACCTGAGCCTCACCTCCGAATACTGGGGAGAGAATTTTTTCCCGCTCGCCAGCTCTTTGAGATCTTCCATCCTGTCAATGACAATGAGATGGCCATCCTCGTTCAGGTGGCCGAAATCACCCGTATAAAACCAGCCGTCTTTTACTTTTTCCGCCGTGGCCTCAGGGTTTTTGTAATAACCGGAGTAGGGATATGTGTTTTTAATAAGGATTTCCCCATCGTCGGACAGCTTGATTTCCACCCACGGTACAGGCGGGCCCGATGTCTCGGGCCTGATGTCCCCTTCCCTGGGCATGCTCATGACGCCCTGCTCCGTGCTGCCGTAGAACAGGCGAACATCTATGCCGAGGGCCTTAAAGTACTTGATTATGTCCGGGCTAACGGCTCCACCCGCCGAATACACGACATCCAAATTGGAAAGTCCTAACCTGTCTCTTAGTTGTCTGAAAAGGGCATGGTGGGCAAGAAAGTTTATGACGCGCCATGTCATGCTGATCTTTTTTTGCTCTGTCTTCATATCGGCGATCTTGAGCCCGATGGGCAGGCTAACCCGGTATATGAGTCTTCTCAAGAAGGTCGGGTCTATCATCCTTGCCTGGACCATACGATTCAGATTTTCCCACAGCCTGGCGCCGAAAAAAAGGATGTGCGGCCCGATTTCTCTTATGTTTTCCTGGACGGTCTCCGGTTCTTCCGGGAAGTTTACGACCATACTTGCCAAAATACTACCCGCAACACCTATTCCCTGCTCAGTAATCCAGGCAGGCGGTATAAAAGATAGGTATTCATAGTTTTTTCCGAACCAGCCATCCAGTCTGCCCCATTCCCTGACGGATTCAACCAGCCACCTTTGACTCAGCATTCCTCCCTTGGGAAGGCCCGTGGTGCCTGAGGTATAGCAAAAGGCGGCAATATCGTCACCAGTACCCTGGTCAACCATCTCGTCAAAAAGATCCGGATATTTTTTTTCATGCTCCTTCCCGAACTCAATCACCTCATCAAATGATAGGAGTATCGGGTCATCATAGGTCCAGAGTCCTTTAGGGTCCCAGTAAATGACCTTCTTGAGCTTAGGGAGATCATTCTTTATCTCAAGAAACTTATCCACCTGTTCCTGGTCGTGGCAGACGGCAAAGGTGGAGTCCGAATGTTCCGCGTAATACTTGACTTCCGCGGGCAGGCAGTCCGTGAATATGCCGACTGCCGCCCCTCTGGCCGATTGAACGGCCAATTCGGCCCAGAACCACTCAGGCTTGTTTTCACCTAAGATTGATACCTTGTCGCCCTTTTCAAGCCCGAGGCTCATAAGCCCGAGGCAAAAATATTTCACCTGCAGGTAATAGTCTTCCCATGTATATTCCTGCCATATTCCCCTGTCTTTGACCCTCATGGCCACAACACGGGGACCGTATTTCCTGTAAGTCTCTCTCAATGCCTGGGGTAGCGTTACAGGGGACATATGCCTTACTCCTCACCCAGATATGCCTTCACAACTCGCTCATTATTCTTTATTTCCCCGGGAAGGCCTTCTGCGATTTTGATCCCGAAATCAAGCACGGCTAACCTGTGGGTGATATCCATTACCACATCCATATCGTGTTCTATAAGTACAATGGGTATTTTTTTTAGTTCAAAAATATCGAGGACAAACCTGGCCATATCTTCCTTTTCCTCAACATTCATACCTGCCATGGGTTCATCCAGAAGAAGAACCTTGGGGTCCATGCACAGGGCCCTTGCCATGTCTACCTTTTTACGCTCACCGTAAGGTAATGAGCCTACGACCTTTTTCCTGATGGATTCCATCTCCAGAAGATCTATAATTTCTTCTATTCTCTCTCTATTGGCGATCTCTTCTTTCCTGGTTGGGCCAAAAAAGAGGCACCCGGACAATGCTCCGCGCTTCATATGGATATGCCTGGCGGCCATCAAATTATCCAAAGCGCTCAGACCTGAAAAAAGTTCTATATTCTGAAATGTCCTGGCGATGCCCAGGGAAGCGATTTTGTGAGGTTTGAGTCGTGTCAGATCTTTTCCCCGGTATAGGATTTCCCCTCGATAGGGATGATAAAACCCATTGATACAATTGAAAAAAGATGTTTTCCCTGCACCATTTGGCCCAATGATAGAAAGTATTTCACCTTCCCTTATCTCAAGACTCACGTCATTAAGGGCCTGAACCCCGCCGAATCTAAGGGAGACTCCCTCAATATTGATGGCGGCATTATGCTTGTCTTGACTCATAAAACAACCCTTTATG
>JAIOSR010000451.1 GCA_021107495.1 Desulfobacterales bacterium
AAATATACCATAGCCGCCCCAGAGGAATAGGCTTCGCGTTCCACAGGGCCCCGATAGCGGGATCTACGATACGACAGGCAAAAATGCACAAAATACACAAAATACACAAAATACACAAAAAGTAAAAAAAATATAGGTAATTAGATAAAAGGGATGGGTTGGATAAAAAAAGAGCCTAATCCCTTTTTCTTTTGCATAAAATAGACAATACTTTCCCCTCAATCGTTCCCTTATTCAAGCGACAGGCAACGGCTTGGCCATGGAAAGGAGGACCCCGCTGACAGCTTCCTTGTGATCAAGCAGCAATAGCCGGGCGCGACGGCCGGGGCCGAAGACCAACTCACCCAAAGTGTCTGCATCCACCTCAAGACGCACTGCCAGCACCCGTGGGCCATGACGGAGAAGCAGTCTTTCAACCTGACGATAAAAGCGTTCGGCGCCGTCGTCAGCCATCACCATCAAGCGCGAGACGCGCACGCCCCGCGGCACAACGCTTTGTCTATCAACCAGATTCAAGCCCCGCTCTTCGGTGGCGAGCCTACGCTCCGCGCTCTCCAAACTTCGCACCACCTGATTGGCGCCGAGTGCGTTGCGCAGGGCCGTAGCCAACTCGGGCCTTAGCGCGGCAACCGGCACCTCGATCTCACCCCCCTGCCATAGCAGCCGGGTTTTGGTGGTCAGGATGCGGAGAAGCTGTTGCGCCCGCGGGTCTGATTCGACCTGCCTGGGAAGCCGCAGCGCTTTTTT
Source organism: Desulfobacterales bacterium (assembly GCA_021107495.1). Classification (GTDB taxonomy): domain Bacteria; phylum Desulfobacterota; class DSM-4660; order Desulfatiglandales; family Desulfatiglandaceae; genus JAIOSR01. Next base: position 748 of record JAIOSR010000451.1, read on the forward strand.
GTTCAACTGAAACGGCTGGTTGCCTTCGTCAATGTCAATTTTTTTCATATATTTCAAATGTCCCTTTTTCTTTGAAGCTTTTAATCCAACTCATTTTTCCCTCAATGGCGTGAAAAGATATTCCAGGCCATTAGTTTTGATTTCATATATGATTCGCAACATCTCTCCAATCTGACCTTCAGGGAAGCCTTTCTGGGAAAACCAGACCACATAAGGCTCCGGAAGATCGATTAGCAGACGACCTTTATATTTGCCAAACGGCATACGCATTTTCGCCAGCTTGAGAAATAACTCAGGATCGGATGAAATTATGCGCTCATTATCCATAAATCGATCCCTTTTTATTGAATGTCTAAACGGTAACTTTTTTTCGCAAGCTTTTCAACCTTGACAACCTCGTAAAAAGTCACTTTGTGGCTTTTTACTCGGCGGGGGAGGGCTATCCCTCCCCCGCCATTTGAAGTGAATTCAAATGGTTCCACCCCTACCACAGACCGGGGCTTAATCGCCCTCGGCCTGTTGATGGACTTTTTACGAGTCCATCAATCTTCACACTCAATCGGCTGAGGACTTGGGGATTCAGGGTGTCGAGACTCCGTGCTCAAAGGCTGAGGCGGTCCCTTTAAATAGGTTTTGTTTCAGAAATATAGCAAAAATTCAACAGGGAAAGCAATGCAAGGGCATAGGAACTTTACGATTTTTGTTTTTTCCTTGTGTTTTATGCCTTTTTTCATTTTTCTTCTTCCCTGGCCTTGCGTGTGGAATAGGTTATGTTGATCCTGTTATAGATATATGATAGGGATCACTTATATTATCTTGAGACCTTTTCAAAACGTCCACTTTTGCCCAATCTTTGCGTCAGACTCAAATTTTAATCCTCGAAATACTTAATGTATTCCTGTGGTTAAAATTTTCGTCTTCCTTAACCTTGAACAAAATTAAACGTTTTTCAAAGGTCTCATCTTATGTGATTGTTTGATGGGATTGTCCGGGGTATCAATCAAGCAAAGAAAGAATTCACAAAATGGGTACTAAACAGAGTTTTGACGCAATCATTATAGGATGCGGTATTGCCGGGGCTTCACTTGCCTATTTTCTTGCCGAGCGGGGTATGACGGATATTCTGATTCTCGAAAGGGAGGAGCAGCCGGGGTATCACGCGACCGGCCGGGCGGCCGGGGTATTGGTGGAACTGGACTTTGTCCCTTCGATCCTCGATCTGAAAATTTTAGGTGGTAAATTCCTTCGTAATCCACCGGACGGTTTTTCAGAGCATCCACTTCTTAGACAGTCGGGGATACTAATAATGTTTAAGGGGCAGTTGTGGGATTCGGTTCGACAAATGGTACCCGGGCTGAAGCAGACGGGTGTGGTTGTGGAGGAGCTGTCCGGTGAAGAGGCCATGTCCGTTATTCCGGTTGTATGTTCGAAGAATTTTGACGGGGCCTTTCTTTTGTCTGAAGACGGACACATAGATGCAAACGAACTGTTGTGGAGCTACATCCGCAATGCCAGACGCCGCGGGGCCCGGCTTCACCTGAAGGATGAGGTGCATAAGATAGAACTGGAGCAAGGCAGGGTAAGTGGGGTAAGGACCATTGCGGGAGAGTACCGGTCTCCCCTGGTGATCAACGCCTCGGGCGCGTGGGCCGGAAATATCAGAAAGCTCATTGGTCAAACTCCGGTTCAGCTTACGCCCTATCGCCGCACTATCATAACATTTGCCGCTCCCGAGGGAATGGAAACCAGAGACTGGCCCCTGGCCGCCGACTTGAGTCATGATCTTTATTTTTCCCCTGAATCATCCGGTATGCTGGCCAGCCCCATGGATGAAGATCCCATGGAGCCCTGCGATGCACGTCCCGATGAAATAGTAGTCGCGCAAACGGTCGAGAGGTTGAAGCAACTCACGCCTAGCCTGGCGCCAAAATCCATCATTAACAAGTGGGCGGGGCTGAGGACATTTGCGCCCGACCAGGCCATGGTCGTGGGTGAAGATCCGGTTGTGAAGGGTTTTTTCTGGCTTTCGGGACAGGGCGGGTCCGGCATAGAGACCAGCGCCGCGGTCGGGCAAATCGCATCGGATCTGATTGTTGACGGCCACACCGAGATAATGGATGCCAGACAAATTTCTCCAATGAGATTTTGGGCATAGATCAATAAAAGCGGTGTTAATCTACAATCGGCGGGGCATGCGGAACTTTTTTAAAAAAGACGCATGTTTTGGATCGGCACGGTGGCCGACCCTACTTTTCAAAGAGGTCCATTCTTATCTCTACAACGCATCAAACACGCCCCAAATATTGAGTAGATACTCTCAATTCCCCGGCTTATTAAGCAGCCGTTTCATCCTGCTTATAACTTCCTCCCGGCCTGTATATGCTTCTATCCTCAATCCCCTTTCTTCAACACCCTTGCCGTTTATAAAAATAATCGTGGGCACCCCCATGAGCAGGTAACGTCTCAGGATTTTTTTCTGATTTGGATGCTGTTTTGTCAGGTCGATTCGCAATGTGACAAAATGCCGGCTCAAGTCTACAATCTCCGGATCAGTGAATACGTTTCTCTCCATTGACTTGCAGGGACCACACCAGTCCGCGTAAAAATCGAGCATCACCGGCCTGTTCTCTTTTGCGGCCTCAACGAGAAGGGCCTCACTGTAAGGTGTCCAGCGAACGCCTTCACCTCCTTGACGTCCTCCTAAGTAAAAACTTATGGCCGCACAGATCAGGATGACTCCTAACCCTTTTTTGATATATTCAAAAACCCGCGAGCCCCCCCTGCCCTTGTCCATCCAGCCAAGATGCAGACCGGCGGCGATCAGGATGGCGGCAAAAAACATTGATTTCATGTAAGTACCGGGCATTAAGGGCTGTAACAGATATGCCGCCATACCCACAAGGACCCATCCTAATACCTTTCTGATCCAAACCATCCATGCACCTGATACGGGCAGCTTTTCCAGTGCCCCTGAAAACATGGCCAGTATTGCAAGCGGAAGGCCGAGACCGACGCTCAGGACAAAGAAATAAAGAAACCCTAAAAAAGGGTCTCCCTTTTGTCCCACATAGGTGAGAAGCCCTAAGATAAAAGGGCCAAGGCAGGGCGCGGCCACTATCCCGAGTGTGAGACCCATAAAAAAGGTTCCGAAGTATCCGCCGAAATTTTTTGAAGCCAGCCTGGTCAGGCCTGAGGGGACTCTTATTTCCCAGAGCCCGAAAAAACTCAGGCCCAAAGAAACCAGGATTCCTGCCACAACTATGAGAACGATTGGATTCTGCAGGGCCGAACCCAGCATTCCTCCCGAAAGGCTTGCAAAGACGCCCAAGATGGAATTGGTGAAGGCGAGGCCCAGGATATACAGGACACCGTGAACAATGCTTTGGCCCTTTATTCCGCCGCTCTTTCCCCCGAAATAGGAAACCGTGATGGGGATGAGCGGGTAAATACAAGGGGTAAGATTAAGGGCAAGGCCGCCAAGGAAAAGACCAAAGAGGGTCAACCAGAAACCCGCACCGGCCATCCAGCCCGGGACCGGAACTTCAGAAACGGTATCATTTTTTTCAGATTCGAGCACGACCGGGCGTTCAGTCTTCTCATCTTTTTCAGGTGATACGATGGATAAGTTTATACGAATGGGGACTTTTTCCGGGGGCAGGCAGGCCCGCAGCGAACATGCCTGAAAAAATAACTGCCCGTTTAACACCTGCTCGCCGATCAGGGCCTTCTCGCTTATCACCAGTCTGGCGCTGACCTCAATTTCCCCTGAAAATACCTCAACCGGTTCTTCTGAATACTCGAATTTCTTTTTCTCCGGTTCTGGAAACTTGATATCCTCCATCCTGGCACCAGAAAGCTCGGAAAAGGAGAGCGCTGTGGGAATAATAAAATCACTGATCTTCCTTGTTCCGTGGATATACCACTGATTGGAGATGCGGACCCTGAAAATGACCGGATATGACCTACCTGCAGAATATCGATCTTGGGAATGACTGACATCCACCTTAACGATATCGGCCCGGCAAGGCTGTGGAAAGAAGACAATGCCTGAAACGAAAAACAGGCATGCTAATATAATGGGTATTACGGTTAATTTTCTCGGTCTATTCATAAATTTATTGATAATATACATTTCTGAGACATATATTTACAAAACAGGCTGTTTCTCGATTTTCCTGCTAATGGTCCGGGCTGCCTCCCTGACCTTTCTTATAAGGACCCTGATCTTGTCATCATCCAGACTCGTCTTAAAACCCGCAACCCAGATGGCTGATCTACGATGCCTCATTCCCTTTATGGGCGAACATACGGCGCGTACTCCAAGGAGATATTCCTCGTAGTCGGTGGCATAGCCATTTTTCCTCACGCGGGCCAACTCCTGAAGGTACTTATCCGGATCAGTTATAGCATTTTCAGTATACTTTGGAATACCCTTCTCCCTGATGATCTCCCTGACCCGCTCTTCCTCCATGGCCGCGAGAAAAACCTTGCCGGCCGCCCCGGAAAATAATGGCATGGTTGTTCCGACAGGCGAAGTTATTTTAAGGTCGTTTCTGGATTCAACAATATCGAGGATTGTAACATGTTCAACGTTTAGGACGCCAAGAAAAACCGATTCGTTTATAGATTCCATAAGTTTTTCCATGACAGGCCTTGCAATGTCCTTCAAATCAAACTGTGCATAGGCCGTCTTCCCCAATTCCAAAAGGGTGAGACCTGCCGTATACCTCTTTGTCAGAGGGTCTCTTGTAATGGTTCCCAGCTCTTCCAATGCGGAGGTTATTCCGTGGACGGTGCTTTTACTCATCTCCAGATTCTTTGCAAGTTGACTAATTCCCAATCCACTGTTTGTGCCGGAGATGAGTTTCAATATCTGGAATGCCTTTTTTACCGAAGGGGCCTGATATTTCAAGGTCATTGTTCACTCCAATGAACATTTTTTAATATTCTATATTCTTTAATCGCTCATTGTCAATATTGATTATAGTTGTATCCACATTGATATAACTAATTTTACCTAATTTTTTTGCTTGACAAGGAAACAGAATATGCTATTTTTTATTTTAGCAAAGGTTCATAATAGTGAACAGTGAACCTGACAATCTGAATAATTGCCAAACAAATATTACACTAAGGGGCAACGAATTTGACCCGGAAAGCAGCACTCGTTATAGGCGGCGGAATC
>JAIOSR010000048.1 GCA_021107495.1 Desulfobacterales bacterium
AGAGGGTAAATTCAGGGGGAAGCCCGATCCTGTCTCCCTCATGGCGGAGAATGTCCAGGCAGAAGCCGTGAAAAGTGCTTACACGAACCGGATCGGTTTTCGAACTATCAAGGAGTCCGGCGATCCTCTGCGCCATTTCTGTTGCGGCCTTTCTGGTAAAGGTAAGGGCCAGGACCTGTTCCGGTTTTGCAATCCCTTTGCCGATCAGGTGAGCGATTCTATGGGTCAGGGTCAGGGTCTTACCTGTTCCGGGACCGGCTACTATGAGCAGGTGCCCGCCCTCATGAATAACCGCGGACTTCTGTTCAGGGTTCAGGGGATCGAGGATCGGATCCCCTGATGAAACGGGTTCGGCGTTCTTCGCTTTCTGCTTTTTTTTGCGGGCCTTTCCCGGGCGAGGCGCTTTATTTTTTAACCTTACGGCCCTTTTTGTTTCTGGCGCAAACAGGGCCATCTGGCCTGCAATTGCCTCCTTTTCCGAGTCTTCAAACAGGTGAATTACACCGTATTCGCCGTCATAACCCTCATCACGGATAACTTGATTGCGCCGCATCCTGGCAATGGCCTCGGCCAACATGGGGCCGCCCGCCATCTCGATGTCGTTTAAAGGCAAGTCCATAAGAATCTGAAGTTCCGGGCCAAGATCCAGAAGCAGTTTTTCATAGAAGGCACTCACCTTTTTTGTGGCAGGGCCGCAGCTCAGGAGTTCTGAGAGTACTTCAGGGAGGGGGATGAGACTGAAAAAATCCTTGGAAAGTTCCGGTGTGTCACGGTCCGCAAGCTCGTGTATCCGGTGAAAAACTCCGATGGTCAGGGGTTTCCCACATTTCGGACAAAGCCCTTCAAGGTCCCTGGTTTCCTGCGGATGGAGCCTGACGTAGCAGTTTCGGTGACCGCTCAAGTGGTATTTGGCCTCCTCGGGATAAAATTCAACTGTCCGCATAAAGCCTGTGCCACCGGTGATTGCGCGGGGTATCCGGCTGTACGCCAGGCCCGTGTCAAACAGATGGGCCTCTCTCCCCAATTTACCCGGGGAATGGGCATCGGAATTGGAAACCAGGAGATATCTGTCTAATGCCGATAAAAGACGATTCATGGGCGGGTCGGAAGAGAGCCCGGTCTCGAGGGCATAGATGTGGCCGGTCAGATCTTCGAAACATTCCTCCAAGGTGTCAAAACCGGATTTTGATCCGAATACGGAAAACCAGGGGGTCCAGACGTGGGCGGGGATGAAAAAGGCCTTGTCACTCGCCTCCAGGGTAATTTCAAGGAGGTCCCTCGAATCAAGACCCAGGATTGGCCGGCCGTCTGATTTAATGTTCCCGATCCGGTCTAATTTTTCATTGAATCTGACCACGGAGGCCATGTCCGGCATGAGGATAAGGTGATGGACCTTTCTGGTCAGCCCGTTTTTTTTGTAGATGCAGCTTATCTCGCCCGAGAGCAGAAAGCGCGCGGGGCCGGGACATGAAGAAGGGACTTCCGAATCCACGGTTTTTTGAAGATCGGGTCTTAACTTGAAAAGCCCGTCTTCCGCCTCAACAAGTTTGTCCTTGAGTTCCGACACCCAGCCGGGATGTGTAAAATCGCCTGTGCCGACTACGGAAATCCCCTTTTTTTGGGCCCATAGGGCAAGGTGTTCCGGGTCCAGGCTTTTTGATGTGGCCCTTGAAAAATGGGAATGTATATGGAGATCAGCAATAAATTTCATGCCGCCTAAGAAACTACATTCAAGAGGTCATGTCAACTCCCAACGATTATATACTCCGTTTCCCCTTGTCTTTTGGTGTCAATTTTAGTACTATCAACACATGAAACGAAAGCACGGAAAAACGCTTGAAAAAATATTCAAAAAGCCAACCCAGGCAAATATTTTTTGGGGTGATGTAGAAGCATTGATTGGTCATCCCCGACTGATTGCTGTGTAAATGCAGTGTTTTCTTGACATTTTCAGGATGGACGACTAATAAATACCCTGTATAACTCATTTAGCCAATCGTGTGGCGGTATGCGGACTTCGGCGCCATTTCTCTTTATCAGTATGAAAAGCAAATTTTTACCACTTTTTAAGGAGAAGACATGTTAAAAAAGATTCGTTTTGCTGGTATGAAATATTTCATGCTCAATTCACTGGTCATGATAGCATTCGTGATCATTTCAAGTCCATTATGTCAAGCAATTGATGTCATATACGAACATCATGTCGCATACAGCGATGTAGTGATATGTAAATGGTGTTCAGATGAAGTAAAGACTTCTGGCGCGTTTGATAAAATTCCTGAAATGGGATATGATATATGGGTTACAGGTGTTTTAAATGCCCGAGTCAAAGTAATAGTTATGGGATCTGATGGTACCATGGACAAACAGGTAGATACGAACAAATCATTCACGCAGTACCATAAGCTCACCTCTTCGAATCTTAAGGGCTATGTCTACCCAATAAAATTCAAAACAATCGTATCATGTGAGGGCGCCGGTTTGGGTGATTCTGTAAGAGGCAATATTGCCATTTATGCCCACCCGGATAACTAAAAGAACACCACCGAAGTGATCCCAACGTTGAGCACATTTTGCCATTTTTAATGTGTTCTCCTATTAAAAATCTTCACTTCTTATCAACAGGTGATAAACCGCCCCCTGCGTTTTGACCTCCGTCCTCTGTCTTCAGGTTTTCTACCCGCAATCCTAAACTGTCATCACAAAAAGCGGCTTTTCCATGCATAAAATCAAAGAAATTTTCCGTTCGCTCAGGGTTTGTTTGATAAGAAGTTGGTTTTTGTCAGAATTTGATATTTGATATTTGAGGTTGGGTTTTGGGGTCGGACCTGGGTAACTGATTGAAAAGGCATTTTTCATTTTACCAATACCTAAACGGTCGAATTCTTTTGGCGGTGCTTTTCGTTCCTCCAGGTCTACAAATGCTTCTGTTAGAACCCCAACCCACCAGCGAGAAATGTTATTAAAGGAATTCCTGGGGCCTTTGGGGGTAACTCAAACAGAATTAGCCGGTCATCTTGGTTGGCCTTATGCCAGACTCAATGAAATTATTAATGCGCTAAGAGGTATTACACTTCCAATACCTCCCTCAATTTTTGTGACAGGCCTTTCAGATTGAAGGGTTTCTGAATAAACTCGTTGCAGCCCCGATTCAGTATCTCCTGCGCGTGCCCATTGATGCTGTACCCGCTTGAAAGAAGAACCTTTACTTCAGGATTGATCTCTTTCAAGCTGTCATAGGTATCTCCACCACCCATATCAGGCATGATCATGGGTGAGGTGAGGTGAGGTGGTGATAAGAACTCCCTTTTTTAACGGCAACTATAGGTCAATTTGGCCTTGTATGTCAATGAAGATTTCACCTCATGATGTTGTGGGGGCAACTTGGAGGTTGAAATTTAGGGCTGAGTGACGAAGGGCGCGGATGTCGAGACGGTGACCGTGGGGGTTGATCTTACCAGAAGGTAGGGAAATCGATGAAATTTGGGTAGGGTTAGCCCTTAACCCATCTCCAGCTTCAAAAATCAGGATGAGAAGACCGCCGGATATTGGGGATCCACATATAGATAATTCAAGAAACGCCTGGTAATGTTAAAGTCGAGGGCAGGCTCTATCCTTTCACCGTTCATTTTGCAATGAGCCGAACCCTCTCTCCATCGATTTCAAGGGTTGTTTTTGAATAGGTCAACTTCCGTATTATCTTTCCGTCTTTAAAATGGAGAACATCTATTCCCCTGCGCCTTTCATGTCGTCCCTCCCAGCCCTTTTCAAAGGACGGCCAATCGAGCTGCCAACGATAAAGCACCTTTTGCTCATCCTCATCAATAAAGGTTTCTTCCTCTGTGAATCGGAATCCGCCGTGGTTTGTAAACCAGGGTTCCCATGCCTTACGCAGGTCTTCCTTACCTTTTGACTGTCCGCCCGTATAGTTGTCGAAAAGGATCTCATCATGAAAGAGTTCCATGACTCCATCAAGGTCGTGGTTGTCCCAGGCCGAATTCCATCGAGTCAAAGCGTTTTTTATTTCTTCTCTTGAAAGCATCATGCATTTTTCCTTTACTTAATCTTTCATATTGAGTGTCCGTCCCCGGGCTTCTGGTTCCTGTTTTATGCCAACCCACATGTATAATGAAAATAATGATAATCAGCGCAGATCACTGGCTCTCATTGCTTCCGTGACGGGCTATTACTGCTGAAGTTCGAAGGGCATGGCATTATTTAATCGGATGCCCTCAAGATCAAGGGCAACGTCATAGACCATGATCTCCACACCATTTTTAAGCGCCTTCCTGAGTTCCTTGCCATAGGCAGGGTCAATATGGTCCGCCGGCCTGAAGAGTTTTGCATCCATACGCTGTATCAGGTAAAGCATGACGGACCGGTCCCCTGAACGGACCTGGTTTTGCAGCTCCTTCAAGTGCTTCAGTCCGCGTGAAGTCACCGCGTCCGGGAAACAGGCAACGCCATCGGTTACGAGGGTACAATTCTTTATCTCCACAAAACATCGTTCATCCCCTTTTTCAAGGAGAAGATCAATCCTGGAGTTTTGGCCGTACCTGACTTCCGGCCGGACTTGATCAAAACCCGAAAGACCGGGGATTTTTCCCGCTAAGACGGAGACCTTTACAAGTTGGTTCGGGACCATCGTGTTAACACCCACGAGTGAAGAAGGCATTTCTATCATCTCCCAGGTATATTTGAGCTTCCGTTTCGGGTTGTTGTGGCGGGAAAGATAGACCTTACGGCCCGGCTCGGAACATTCCATCATGCTCCCTGAGTTTGGACAGTGGGCCGTTACCACATGACCGTTTTTGAGTTTCACATCGGCCATGAAACGCTTATACCTCTTAATAAGGATGCCCTGAATAAGCGGCGGCCATTTCAAATATCCTGTGGCATTTTTTTGCTTGCTTTTCTTCATAGGTGCCTGTCGGAAAATTGGAAATTTGGAGGCTGTTGAAAAATGTGCAAATGTAAAATGAGACTGGTCAAAGGCTCATGGCGCAAGGCCCAAGGAAAAACAAGCAACCAAGGTGATATAATCGATGATCCTTTCCGTGCGCCTTTCGCCCTGCGCCTTTCGCCTTGCGAAATCCCTCTTAGGTGGGGAGATGCGGGTTTTCCGACAGCCTCATAGCTTTTTAGAATTTATTACCCCCACAATACATCACGCAGACCGGATGCGCGCAGGGTGCGCCGGCCAACACCTTTTAGAAAAACAGCATCTCTTCCCCAGACCTCGACACCCTGTCTTGCCCTTGTGATCCCCGTGTAAATAAGTTCCCTCGTAAGGACGGGTGTGTCCCTGTCCGGAAGAAGCAGAAGGACCCTGTCAAACTCCGATCCCTGGCTCTTGTGCACGGTCATGGCATAAACGGTCTCATGCTCGGGGAGCCTGGCGGGAAGGAATTTTCGCAGGGCGCGGTTTGAGGACATGAAAAAGGCTCGAAGCTCATGATTCGACGCCGGATCGGGAAGAATGATACCGATATCACCGTTAAAAAGCTCCAGGTTGTAATCATTCCTGGTAATCAGCACTGGACGGCCTCGATACCAGGGCCTGTCAGGATCTATCAATTTTTCCTTTTTAAGGGCCTGCTCAACAAGAGAATTAAGTGCCGACACTCCGAAAGGCCCTTTTCTGAGGGCGCACAGGATGCGGAATCGTTCAAACAAGTGAAAAAGCTCTAACGGATCTTCGGCCTTCAGGTATGGTTTATAGCACCCTATAACCGTTTCTCTTAATGCCCTTTCGAGGGCATCCGGCGGTGGAAGGGCCTTCCATTTGATGTCATCATGTCCGCCGTTCTTGAAAAGGCTCATGGCAATATCGCCATGACCCCGGTTTACGGCCCTGCTCAGCGCTCCGATACCGCTTTCTTTTCCAAAACGATAGCTTTTTTCGAGCTGTACCACACAATCCCGAATCTCCTGTTCACTACCGCTCTCAGAAATCGTGTCCATACGGTCACCCGTGATTTCCTCAAATTTCCTGCAGAACTCTCCCGAAAAACCATTCGCATGGCCTGTATTGCAGATATCCCCCAAAACGGCCCCCGCCTCTACCGATGCTAATTGATCCCTGTCCCCCAAAAGGATCAGCCGGGCATCAGCGGGAACGGCCTGCACCAGCTTGGACAGGAGGGCCAGGTCCACCATGGACGCTTCGTCGATTACTACCAGATCGACAGGGAGCGGGTTTTCAGCGTTGTGACGGAAGTACGGTGAACCTGCAACAGTGCCTAACAGCCGGTGTATGGTAGATGCCCCGATGGCCATTGCTTCTTTGACATGATCCTCGACGGGAAGAGTTTCTCTGCCGTTTTGAATTGCCTCCTGTAGGCGGGCAGCGGCCTTGCCGGTGGGTGCTGCAAGAGCGATGCGGATTTTCAAGTCCCCTGCCTGTTCAAGGTTCAGGGCCAGGATTTTTGCTATTAACGTGCTTTTTCCAGTGCCCGGACCGCCGGAGATCACACAAAATCGTATAGTTAGTGAAACAGAGGCAGCCACCTTTTGCCAATCCGTCTCACCTTTTTTTGCTGCTGCAAAGAGCCTTGAAAGCCCATCCTTTAACAAGGGCATATAGATTTTATCGATTTCTCCGGCCGCCCGTCTTGTCAGATCATCCGCTAATCTCTTCTCATATTCCCAGTACCGATAGAGATAGAGCCTGGACCGGTCATCTAAGATAAGCGGCCTGTAATCGCCGGGACTTCCCACAATGCTTTGAGACCCAAGCAACTTATGCCATGTCTTCAATTCAGGACACACAAAGGCGCCGTTGGCCGGCCCATCAATGGAAAGCGTTTTTCCCCCTAAAACGGAAAGATCCATGCAGATATGGCCTTCTCCGGTCGCCCGGCTTACAAGGGCCGCGGCAAAAAAGAGTTCCGGCGCTTTCTCATTGGAAAGCCTGGCCATGAGCCTGGCAAAATGAAGATCAAGCTCGGAAAAGATGCCTTGATGCAGCAGATGTCGAATGTCTTTTTCGTCCATTCAAGAACAAGGTGTTGGCTGATTGCTGATCGGTGACAGCTGAAAGCTTCATCCGGAAATTGGTTATTTCCGGATGGACACTAACTACGTATCACACATGGCCGGATTTTTCATTATTTCCTTTCGAGGGGATTCATTTACCCATTCCGTAACGCAAGTGAATCCCAATTCAAAGTGCGCCATTTAATAGACTGTAGGACATGACAGGATTTCCGGTGGTGTGGGAAGCACGACCAACCTTGCACCCAGAAGGAGCCTGCATGTCATATACACATCTTGCAAAAAAGAGAGATGGGTCATCAGTCATTTGACGTGTGCCGGATTCAGCCTGCGCGAGATTGGGCGAAGGATATTGAGAAATTACGCTTGACTTTCAGGACACATGCTATATTTTAAAAAATTATGCAATCCCGATGACTTTTGAAATTTGGCGTCATCGGGATTTTTTTTAACCTATATGGAGGGAAATTATGAATATCGCAGATAAAGTGTATGTAGCATTCGATTACCAGCTTACCCTGGACTCAGGACAAGAGATCGATAGCTCCTCGGAGGGGCAGCCACTCGGTTTTATTACAGGTTCAGGTCAGATTATTCCCGGTCTGGAAAAGGCCATAATGGGGATGACGATTGGTGACAGCTTAAAGATAAGCGTTGAGTCTGAGGATGCATACGGTCAGGTAAATCCGGAACTGTTCCAGGATGTTCCCCGGAAACAGTTTCCAGGCGACATGGAGCTAAAGCCCGGTATGATATTCCAGTCCCAGGGTCCTCAGGGTCCGATTACAATTAATATAAAAGAGGTTAAGGACGAGGATACGGTCGTTATTGATCTCAATCATCCGCTGGCGGGGAAGAGACTTCACTTTGATGTCAATATCGTTGAAGTAAGGGAACCGACCTCCGAAGAACTGTCCGCTTTGTCCTCTGGTTGTAACTGTGATTGCAGCGCTGAAGACAAGGCCGATTGTGGAACAAAAGGCGGTTGTTGTTAATTGTAATGAAAAACCTCTCACCTTGTCTGCCCCGCTTTGCGGGGTTCATTTTATTCAATAGAGCTCTCAAAGAATTGTCAGAAGTGACATCCTGAAGGCTGGAAACCGGAAAAGTTGAAAGTGATTTGATATACGAAGTGATTGCGACATCCGTGGCATGAACCCTGAGACTCTTATGGAGGCAAACAAATGGGATTTTTGAAAATACTATCCGGCAAGGGACCTGAAGAACATGAAATAAAAGGGGATTCCTTATTCGGGGCCGGTGCGTATGGTGATGCAAAGCTCGAATATGAGGCGGGTTTACACAAACTGGAGAAAAAAGATCCGAACAATTCAGACCTTAAAAGGCGGTTACAGGAAAAGATATTACAGAGCAAGGAGTCCCTGGCCCTTTATCATAAACAGAGAGGCGAGGAAATGCTGGAGTCTCAATATTATGAAGGTGCGGAGGACGCATTTTGCCTGGCTATGGAATTGACGGAAAACCGTGAACTGGAAATTGGACTTAAGGATCTGTTACAGGAAATGAGGGACCACCTTGTCCGGGAAGAAGCTATAGACTCACAGGAAATTCAAGTTGAGAAGAAAGACGGAGTGAAACAGGATTACGCTGTTCCGGAGGATGAATACTTTGTGGCATTGTGCGGTTCCCTTTCTGATAAAGAGCGTGAGAAGGCCTATTATGGTTATGGGGAAGCCTTTAGGGAAGGATACCTGGCCCTGAATCAGGGAGATTTCAGATTAGCGGCGACAAAGCTGTCTCAGGCAATGGAAGAGAACCCATCGACAAAGACTTACATCTCCCTGGAGCTTGGTGCGGCATACCTGAACCTGGGGAAAATTGAAGAAGCCA
>JAIOSR010000389.1 GCA_021107495.1 Desulfobacterales bacterium
CTTGTCTGTGTTTTCCCCATCAGGGTATTTCTATATTTAGTCATCTCTGGAGTACCGGAGGGTTTGAGTATTGGAAATTCCAAATATCAAATCATAAATATCAAACAGGAAAAAGATGAACGTCGAATGCAGGTGTCGCTTCGCTCCGCTTTTTTAACAAAATTGAAACGCCGAAGGCGTACCCCAATTCGACGTTGGACGTTTGATGTCCGATGTTGGACGTTCGTTTTTTACTCCCTCCATTTTACAATATCTTTTACGTCTGATTAATGGGATCGTCCGGGTCCCCGTAACCTACCGCCATCCCGACGACCACCTGCTTCTCCTCCGAGATGTTCAGTTCTTCCCTTATGGCATCATCAAATGCCGTGATCAGGCCGATTGGGCAGGTCCCCAACCCGAGGCCATGCGCAGCTAATACAAGATAACCCACCACGATCCCGATATCCGCCAGCCGAATGCTTGAAAATACCTCGTCAATGGTGATGATGATTGCAGAGGGTGCCCCGTAAAAATTGCAGCTTCCCTCATTTATAAAGTCCTGAAAAGGGGTGTTCTCGGGAAGGCCCGGAAGAGTTACATTGAGAAGGCCCCTCTGTCTCTCAATAAAATGTTCAGGCAGGGGTCTATTGGCGCCCGGCCCGCAGGAGACATTCGTTTCCTTCATCCGCTTTACCAAAAGCCTGCTAAACCGTTTTTTTTCTTCGCCCGATACCACGGTTATCTCCCAGGGCTGCAGGTTGATTGCAGACGGGGCCTGCGTGGCGAGCCGAAAAAGTTTTTCCAGTACTTCCCTGTCCACGGGTTTGTCAAGAAAGGCCCGTGAACTCCTTCTTTCTTCCATTGCCTTTAAAAGATCCATGCATTACCTCCGAATATGAAATTCTCATACTGATTGAGCTGAAGCACAATCAGGAAGCCTTCAGCGATCAGCCTTCAGCTTATGAATTTGAAAAAGTGAACTAATCTTCATACCGCAAGCCCTTCCACCATTTCCCCAACCCGCCGGGAAATGGCCAGGCTTGAAGTCAGCCCGGGGCTGTCAATCCCCAAAAGGTTAATGAAACGAGGATTAACGGAATCGGCCTCAATGACAAAATCAGGATATCCTTTGAGCCGTGACTGCATCCCTGCCTGATGCCACATAAGGTCTTCCTTCTTCAGGCCCGGGAAAAACGGATTAACCCTTTCCGCAAAAATCTTTGCAGAAGACGGGGGACCGGACCATTCATCTCTATCACTCACAGGAACCAGTCCGGGTCCAACGGTCACAGTCGATCCCGAAGCAGGCCGGGCCGAGCTGTCGCCAAAGGTGGGCGTTAGATGGACGCCCACCGTGAAATGACTGCCATTGGGAGTAATGACGGCTTCCGGTGCGGGATAGACATTCATTCCGGAAAGCCCCAATTCGGGACGCTTATGTGCATAAAACTTGTAGCTTTCCCCTCTCACGGGATCAAGTTCATACGGAGAGTCGGGGTTTATCAGCCGGGCCATCCGGTCGGCTTCTACACCCGCTGCATTAACTACTACCCTTGCCTTAACCCGGTCCATGTGACCGTCACGGTAGCGAATGACTAACCTGATGAAATCGCCTTCCGCTTCAAGCCCGACCACCTCGGTATCGGTCATAAATTGGACACCTGCCAGTGATGCCAGGGCGTGAAACCTGTAGACCAACGCAGTAGGTTCCACAATACCGGTTGTCGGTACGAACAGGGCTGACAGGGCAATGACATTTGGCTCCAGCTCCCTTACTTCTGAGCCGGGAATCTTTTTTACGCCGGGCACAAGGTTTTTCCCGGCCCGATCCAGATAGAGGTCCAGGATATCTTCTTCTTTTTTGCTGACGGCAACCACAAGCTTTCCGGTTTTCAGGGCAGGTACCTCATAGCGCCCGCAAAAATCATAAAGCAACCGGTTTCCCGTAACACACATGGCCGCCTTTTGAGAACGTGTCTCCTGATCGTAGTAAATGCCCGAATGAATCACGCCCGAATTCCGGCTGGACTGGTTCTCCCCCTTTGTAACCCCGGGATTTTTTTCAAAGAGAAAGACATCATTATAATGCCCGGAAAGTTCCCAGGCCACGGCACAGCCCACAACCCCGCCGCCAATAATGGCTATTTCGATCTCATTTGCCAATAAAATTCCCCGTCAAAAAGTGATAAGGCCGCACCCCGGTTAAATATAACCAGAAAGGCATTTAACGGGGCAAGAAAAGGTCCGTCGTCGCCTAAAGGCTATGCCGCGACAAGCACAAAATACGCAAAAGTGAAAACCCTGGACCAGCCTGCGGTACCGGGGGGAGGAATAGGCTCCGCATTCCACGGGGCAGGCCGACAAAATCACCCTCGACCCGCCAGAGGCGGATAAATCCACCTTTACAAAAGGGGGAAGTGAACGTCCTCCCCTTTTTTAAAGGGGAGTTAGAGGGGATTTTTTGCCTGATTATCTCCCGATTTCAATAAGATAAACATGGACTTCAGGAAAATGACAGGACCAGAATCCTGTAACCTCTCTGGGACAAAAATACTGCGATTTCACGGGGCAGGCTCAGTGGGGTAGCAAGTACCGGGTTTCCATCTTTATCGGAAAAGACGGTTCCGGGCAGGGACAGCCTGATAGTTTTTGAATCGTCTCTTTTGGCTGCCGTGAAGTCATGCGGCCCGGTATCAAATGAAACGCCGATAAACTCAAGCGTTTTTGAAATAATGGTCAAAGGATCCTTCTCACCGGCAAGAGACAGGACTGAAAACTTGTGTTCCCCGAGAAAAGAGCTAACCTCCGGCCCTAAGTCCGTCAAGGCAATAATGGCATCATTTCCCTTGACCTTCAGGAAAAAATCCGCCGTGACAATAAGCTTAAAGTCCGCCTTCTGGCTCTGATACACGGGAATTTTCACCCCTGTAGAGAAAGTCCGGCCGCTAAGGTCCAGCAATGATTTTATCAATGCCGAGGGGTTTCCTCCACCAGATAATATCTCCGCCTCGTCGGTGGCTTCTGTCATGTCACCCTGTCCCGGGGGATAATCTATAACTTTTACCCCCAACCCCTTCAAATAACCCTTTATAATCCCGGAGTTTTGAAATGCCGGTTTGTCTGTCAGATTGATGACGACAAATTTAGCTGCGCTATCCGATCCGGCCTGGGACAGCCTTATAATCCAGTCCCCCGCAATCTGAAGACTGATATCTCCTTTAAGCCCTAATGTTTCCCCCCGCTTGAAAACCTTAGGGTAATCGCAAATCCTGATAATCTTATCCAGGGCCGACCTCAGGTCTTCATCTTCGGCAATATGTGCGACCCTGTAATTTCCCCAACTGGACCCGATGAGTTTTTCCATCCTCTCGGGGACCTTATTGTTCAAATCCAGGATCACCCTCAGGCCGTTTCGAAGATTAATAATAGGAAAGGATTTTGCCTCGAGATCTATCTGGCCCCCCGATTTCAAGGGGATGAAATGCCTGCCGGTCCGGACCCACTCCTCTCCTATTTCAGTAAATATCATAGCCAGATCATGACCCACAGGGCTTGGCTTTTGGCTTTTACTTACAGCTTTATCTTGGCCCTTAACTTCAAGTTTTTCGGAAACTTTTGGCACAATGGGTTTTCTGACAATCTCGGGAGAGTAGATGGGCAGTTTGATTATCTGACCCGGGTATATCAAATTAGGGTCTTTGATAGAAGGATTCAGTTTTTTAACAAGTTCGAGATACTCCTTGTACATATCCTTTGGGGGAATGTCGTACCTGCCCTTGGCAAGCATTGAAAGACTATCGCCCGGTTTGACAGAATAATTTTCAAGGTTCAGGTCTTTCAGGGCCGTGATCGGGATGACTTTTTCGGGCAAAGAAGATGCGGGTGCGAGTCCGCCTGCAATCGGCGCAATTTTAAGAGGAATAATAATTTTCTGCCCCGGGTGGACCAGATCGAGATTTTGGAAAGATTTGTTCAGTTTTTTGAGCGCAGACAGCAGTTCAGCCAGATTCCTGTCTTTGAGCAGGCCTTTTTCTCTTAAGATCTTCCATACCCACTCACCCTTTTGTATTGTAAGGGTCTCCGTGAGGACTTTCTTATCATCAACCTTATGGATATCTTTTTCTATTTCCGCGGTCTTTTCCAGGGATATGTCATAGGTCTTTTCTTCCTCCTGGGCCAGTGACGCTCCAGGGCAGGAAAAAACCAGGAAAATGCCTAAAAAGGCCGAATGGATAAATTTGAAAATGGTTGGTCTCATGCAATGCCTGTTTTTTGAAGAAATTTTAATTCTAATAATCCGGGCGATCTTAGCCCGCATATCGAGTCTTATAATTACCTGATATTGCTGAAAATCATTTTTTATTTTTCGTATTTTGCGGCTGTTTTAATAATAGAGACTTAACTTCCATATTGTCAATATCATTTTTTTATACATTTTGCACTATATATTGAGATTTTTTATCCTATCTCATACAGCATATGGTATTTTCCCTTTACATACCCCCAATAGTTTGATAATATACGCAGAAAATTGATGTAACGGAGGAAACCATGAAGATCAAGACGCTTTCCATCCATGGATTCAAGTCTTTTATGGACAGGCTTGATATCACCTTCCCCAAGGGAATCAGCGGGGTTGTCGGGCCGAATGGATGTGGAAAAAGCAATATAGTTGATGCAATCAGATGGTGCATGGGGGAGCAGAGCCCTAAGCAGTTAAGGGGCCGGCGCATGGAAGATATCATATTCAGCGGTGCCGAAAATGACAAACCCATGGGCATGGCAGAGGTTTCCCTCCTTTTTGAAAACGGAGACGGTTCGTTTCCCCCGGCATTTGCGCAGGATGCAGAGTTGTCGGTGACCCGGCGTTTGTACAGATCGGGAGAAAGCGAATACATGATCAACAAGGTCCCGTGCAGGCTAAAGGATATCCAGGAGATCTTCATGGATACCGGCCTTGGGAACAGGGCCTATTCCATTATCGGTCAGGGCCAGATAGGGACCATATTAGAGCAAAAACCGGAAGAAACCAGGGTCATGCTGGAAGAGGCCGCCGGGATCACAAAATACAGGAAAAAGGTAGAGGCGTCACAGAGAAAGATAGAGCTTACGGAAGCGAATCTTCAACGCGTGGAAGACATCTTAGGGGAAGTCCAGAAACAGATACGTTCCCTCAAGAGACAGTCATCCAAGGCCAAGCGATATAAGGCCGTTTGCGAGGAGATTCGAAATCTGGAACTCATTCTTTATGCCAATACCTATCATGAGCTAAAGGAAGACTCGGGGAACAGGCTTAAATCCACCGAAGACCTTGTTCAACAGGAATTGGCCGGGTCCACCACCCTCTCCCGACGTCACGCTCGAATAGAGACTATGACCCTGGAGTTGGAAGAAAAGGATACGGATTTGTCAAGGTACAGGAAAAGACACCTTGACTTGAGAGAAAAGGTCCATAAAAAGGAGGCCGGCATTGAATCCCTTACACGGGAAATGAGGATGCAGGAGGAGCAGGAAGACAGGTTTACCGAAGAACAGGAAGAGATAAGGAGAAGGCTTGAAAGCCTTAAAGAGGAGAAGGTAAATCTTGAAACAAAATTGAAGAAAATGGGAGAGAGGTCTCTTGAAATAGAAGAGGAGACCGCCATTAAAGAAAAACGCCTTAAGGCCAGGCAGTCCTTCCTCAAGGAAATCAAGGAAGACTATGAAAAGGCCCGGTCCGAATTGAATGACGGCGTAAACAAGGAAGTGGGGTTGAATCATGAATCCGGTTACCTGAATAAAATGCTAGGTCAAATCACCGACAGCAGGTCCCGTCTGGAACAAGAGTTAAAAGACTTCAAGGATAAAATTGAAACCATAATCAATGCCTCTGAACGTAAAAGCCTGGCCAGGGAGGCCACGGCGGAGCGGCTGCGGGAAATAGAGGAAGCTATTGAACGACAGAATATGAACTCCGAAAAGCTGGAACAGGTAAGAAAAGGCGTTGAATCGGAACTCAAATCGGCAGAGGCGGACCTAAATGTCTGCCAATCGCGCCTGTCCAGCCTGCAGTCCCTTACAGAGAATTTTGAAGGGTACAAAATGGGTGTCCGCACCATAATGAAGGCACAAGACCTGGAACCCCGTAAACAGGGCCGTATCCTTGGTATTGTGGCAGACGTCATACAGGTTGATTCCAAGTATGAACAGGCCGTTGAGGCCGTCCTTGCCGACAGATTGCAATACGTTATAGTGGAATCACAGGAAGACGGCAGACAGGCTATTGATTATTTGAAAACCAGAAAAAAAGGGAGAAGCAGTTTTGTTCCGATTAAGGATATTAAAGCAAACGGAAACGGTAAGGCAGAACATGCACAATTCACGTTTTTGCCGGACCTTGTTTCCGTGCCCGAGGCATATAAGCCTTTGATAAATGCCCTGCTGGGTGACACCGTGCTCGTGGAAAATCTTGAGCAGGCATTGTCTTTATGGAAAAGCAATGGAACGGACCTCTGTTTCGTAACCAACGACGGGGACATGATCGATCAAAGAGGTGTAATCAGCGGTGGAAAGCTTACTCAGAGTTCCCATGGTCTTTTAGCCAGGAAACGGGAGATGTCGGAGCTGAAAGAAAAGTCTATCGAATACCAAAAAAACGTGGATGCGTTGAAACTCAAGGTGGAAAACCTGGTAACTGAGATAGCGGAGAACAAAACGGCGGTCGAAGATCTGGCCGAGGATAAATGGACCTGCCAGGATGAAATAAACGAATTTGATAAGATGCTTTTCCGCCTGGGCCAAGAACTGGATCAACTGGAAAATCTTTCCCAAAAGATATCACAGGACCTGGAAAGAAAGGACATAGAAGAGCGCAAGCACAAGAAAGAACTCTCAAGGATTGAAGAGGAACTTGACCTGCGAAAGGCAAGGCGGGAGAAAGAAGAGGAATACTTTCAAGAAAAGGAGATTGAGCTGAAAGAGTCTGAAGAAGAGTTTGACCGGTTTCGAGATGAACTGGCAAAGCTCCAGGCGGATTACCGTATTATCAAGGAAGGACGGCAAGGCCTTCTTCGTGAGATGGAAATGAAAGACGACTTTGCTGATGACTCCCTCAAGCGACTTGAGAAGATTGAAGAGGATATTTCCAGGGGAAGACATACCCGTGATGAGTGCCGGATGAGAAAAGAGACAACCAGGGAGGAACTGGAAGTTGTATATGATGAGCTGAAACAATCGGAAGAGATCGTGAACCGGGCGGAGCAGGAGCGTCAGGTGTTCTTGAACGACATCAGGGAGGAAGAAAGAAAATCGGAACAGCTTCGTGAAGAGATAGAGGCCCTCAAAGAAAAGATTAACAGGGCCAAGATGGAGAATTCGGAAATACAGTTCAGGATGAATAACCTGGTAGAAATGGCCAAGGAAAAGGCAGATCTGGACCTGAGCCATGTCTATGAACAGTACTTGGATGATGATTTTTCAGCCGCAGAAGTGGAGAGAAAACTTGAACACCAGAAAATTCTGAAGCAAAGACTGGGAGATGTAAATCTGACGGCCATTAAGGAACATGAGGCACTGAAAGAACGCTATGAATTCATCAAGAACCAGAGGGAAGACCTGATGAGTTCCATCGAATCCCTTCAGGTCGCCATTCGAAAAATCAACAAAACCTCTCTTGAGAAATTCGCAAAGGCCTTAAAGGACGTGGATGCAAAATTGAAAGAGGTTTTTCCCATTCTGTTTAACGGCGGTACGGCCGGGCTTAGATTGCTTGATGAAACAAAACCATTGGAGAGCGGGGTACTGGTGGAAGTGCAACCGCCGGGCAAAAAACTGAGCCACATGGGCCTCCTCTCCGGAGGAGAGAAGGCCCTGGTCGCAATGGCCCTTATCTTTGCCATTTACATGGTAAAACCGAGCCCGTTCTGTCTTTTGGATGAGGTGGATGCCCCCCTTGATGAGGCCAATGTTGACCGATTCAATGAACTTATTAAGGAGATCACCAGATCTTCCCAGATCATTATGGTAACCCACAGTCGAAGGACCATGGAGATCGCGGACAGGCTTTACGGGATCACCATGGAAAAGGCCGGTATATCCAAGACCGTAACCGTGGATATAGAGGGCATGAAAAAAACGGGCTCTGAAAATGTGCAGGGCGATCAGCCCACGGTTCATTAGATTCCAATACGTCTGACGAAGGATAAAACCCCCTCGTCTCCCGGCGCCGCAAATCCGGGGGATTTGAGGGTTTTTTTATAAAAGACCCTTTTCCGACCGCTGGAATTCTGGTACTGTGCGATTTCTTGATTTTTTATGGACAGGATTTTTATATGATTAAGTTGTTCCGAAAAAAAGATAAACAGGAAGAAAAAGACGCCCCTTCACCTGACCGTGAGAAAGGGATTTTTAAAAGACTTCGCCAGGGACTCTCTAAGACAAGGACAAGCTTCACCGGAAGACTGGATCGCCTGTTTTTGGGCAAAAAAGAGATCACCGAGGATCTTCTGGAAGAACTGGAAGAGATCCTTTTCACCTCGGATATCGGTGTTGCGACGACCCAGGAACTGATAGCTTCGGTCCAGGACCAGGTAAAAAGGAAGGAACTGAAAGATCCCCAAAAACTGAAAAAAGTCCTGAGGGATCATATTATTTCATTTCTGGAAACCCCTCCCGTCGAGCATTCCTCGCCCGGCCCGGGGGAACCATTGGTCATTATAGTCATAGGCGTGAACGGCGTTGGAAAGACCACCACAATAGGCAAGACAGCACACAAGTTCAGGTCCCAGGGAAAGTCGGTCATGTTAGTGGCGGCAGATACCTTCAGGGCCGCGGCGGTCGAGCAGTTGGCGATCTGGGGCGAACGGGTCGGGGCGGATGTAATCAAGCAGGGGACCGGCGCCGATCCTTCTGCCGT
Organism: Desulfobacterales bacterium; assembly: GCA_021107495.1. Classification (GTDB taxonomy): domain Bacteria; phylum Desulfobacterota; class DSM-4660; order Desulfatiglandales; family Desulfatiglandaceae; genus JAIOSR01. Next base: position 8,876 of record JAIOSR010000389.1, read on the forward strand.
GGCCTTTGACGCCCTGAGCTCAGCATGCTCAAAAAAAGTTGATGTGGTCCTAATCGACACGGCAGGGCGCCTTCATACCAGAATAAACCTCATGGAGGAGTTACAAAAAATCCACCGTGTGATCGGCAAAAAACTTCCGGGTGCACCCCATGAAGTATGGTTGGTGCTGGATGCCACGACCGGCCAGAACGCCATTTCCCAGGCCGAAATATTCGATGATGCATTAGGGGTCACCGGTATTATCCTGACCAAACTGGACGGCACTGCGAAGGGAGGCATAGTTGTAGGTATTTCACAACAGCTCAAGATACCCATTAAGTATATTGGTATCGGTGAAAAGGTTGATGACCTCAGGCCCTTTAATTCCGAAGATTTTGTTCAGGCCATATTTGATTAGTTATGATATAGCCGCACCCCGGTTAAATATAACCACAAAGGCATTTAACGGGGCAAGAAAAGGCCCGTCGTCGCCTGAAGGCTATGCCGCGACAAGCACAAAATACGCAAAAGTAAGGCGAGGTATGTTTTTCCTGTGAAACAAAACATTGTTGAACGAAAAATCATGTGGGGTGACCTGGATCCTTTGGGGATTGTGTTTTACCCCCGGTATTATGAATGGATGGATGCATGCGGTCATCTCTTTTTTGAATCGACCGATCTGACCATGGGTGAACTGTGGAGTGACAGAAAAATCCTGTTCGGCATGGTTGAGACGTCCTGCCGCTACTTCAAGCCCGGAAAATACCACCAGGAGATACGCATTATCACCAGCATTGATTCCTTGAATGATAAAACCTTGGTTCTGAAACACACCATCCGCGATTCAAAAGACGACACGCTTCTCCTGGAAGGATTCGAAAAAAGGATCTGTATGGACGTGTCCGACCCTGAAAACTTAAAAGCCATGGATATCCCAAAGGATATTTATAATGTGCTGAAGGAGCACTCCGCTTAAGATCTAAATCATCAAAGCGCCCGCATCCACTCCGGTCTTAGACCTACTTCACCCCTGAGCGCAGCATCTATCTGGTCAAGGGCATCCTGCTTTCCCTTGGGAAGCCGGGCCTTTATGGGCAGGTAATTTGAGGCATGGTTGGAGAAAAAAAGGCCCCTGCTCAGGTTGGTGTTCGAAATCATCTCTCTCAGTTCCTGGAGCAGCTCCCTTTCGTCCAAAAGCACGAATTTCCCGCTCGTATAATCGTCATGAATCGGGGTGCCCGGGAGCAGCATTACGGTCAAGGCACCAATATAATTGGGATCCATGGCGCTGAGTAGTTCACCCGTAGCCTTTGCGTGCTGAAGCGATCTTTCGGGCCCTGCAATACCGAGTAACACCGTCACGGAAAGCTTGAGACCGGCCTCTCGTACCTTTCTTCCCATCTTTATGAGATTTTCAGCGCTGGTCCCCTTGTGAATCTCCTTAAGAAGGTCCGGGTCCCCTGTCTCCACGCCTAAATAAAGGATACCGAGTCCGTTTTCCTTAAGCTCGATAAGTTCCTCCAAGGTCTTCATCCTGATACTCTTGGCATTGGCATAGGCCCCTACCCTTCTTACCCAGGGAAGATGTTCCTTGATCCTGTCAAGTATCCACATGAGCCTTTTCTGGGGGAGAATCAGGGCATCGCCATCCATCAAGAATACCCTGTCCTGCCGCTTCATATATTTAGCGGCAAAAAGGATGTCGCTCAGGATGATCTTGTCATCCTTGATCCTGAATCTCTTACCCGCGTAAGTTCCGCAAAAGGTGCACTTGTTATGGGAACATCCCACGGTCACCTGCAGCAGAATACTGTATGCCTCGCTGGGCGGCCTGATACAGTTCCCCTCATAGTGCATGCCTTCATCTTCAACGTTGCATTCCATATGTCTTTTCTCCTGTCGGAATCGTATTTCAACTCATAGCCAGTCTATGCTGTTTATACTATAGATTTTAATCCTCAGAAAGAAAAAGTCAAATTTCCCGTCAATTTTTATGGAAAATCAGCGGGAGAACTGCAAAAAGGATTTAAAGCTTCTCTGAAGGTGTATCTGGATATATAAAGAATAAGGGGATAGAGCCTGATAAATCCAAACGTTGGAAAAGTCGAGGGTGCTGCTTGACACACAATTCCCGGCACCATATACTTCAAACTCAAAAAGGCAAGTCCTTATCATCCTCTGTTCCCAAAATTCGGACTGTCTCAGGAAAATAAACCCTATAGTTGCATAAATAACATGGCAAATTGGGTTTAAAGACTGGTATAATAGCTTCTTTCAAACTTTTTGGCTCGGTTGTTGGAACACACTCCA
>JAIOSR010000283.1 GCA_021107495.1 Desulfobacterales bacterium
CTGCCACGCCTACCGGATCAAAATTCTGAATAAGACGAAGTGTTTCAAGCACTTTTTCAACAGGGTGGCCGGCACTTTCGGATATCTCTTCTACGGAGCTGTCCAGATAGCCGTCATCGTTCAGGTTCCCGATAATATGGGTGCCGATTTCCCTCTGTTGCTCATCAAGATTGCTCACGTTGAGTTGCCACGTTAGATGGGAGGACAGGTTTGTCTTGGTGGCCGTAATATTTTCAAAGGAGGGGGCCTCTTTTCCATCGGCAGGCGATTCAGCCCACCCGGTATTATACTCGGAAAGGTAATTCTCCCAGTCCACGTCATCCCTGGCGTGTTCCTCAACAGTTACCTCCGGGAGCTCCTGACTCTCCTTTGCGGGTTCATCTCCATCATCCTCGGGTTTTCTGTCTTCCTCACCTTCATCCGGAACCTGTTCTTCCAGTACGGGATTGGTCTCCATTTCCTCGTAAAGGGTCTCCACGAGTTCAAGCCTGGAGAGTTGAAGGAGTTTGATGGCCTGCTGCAACTGGGGTGTCATGATAAGCTGCTGGGCCAGGCCTAATGATTGTCTTAATTCTAATGCCATAATAAGTTGGCTGCCAACCTAATCCGAAATATCATAGTCACAATTTTTACCTGAATACTCGCGCTCCGCGATTTTTCCTTCACCCAATGTTTCCCGAAGGTCATTATCTTGGATAATAATACCCGGGAACCGATCTTTCAAGTTCCGGTTGATTTGTCCTGCTCGCAAGGTCTATTTTTTCTTGGGCTTTGGGAAGATGATGGCCTTGACCTTCCTGTTCCCTGAACTCTCCACAACACTACGATTTTCTTTTAAATACATAGTAATGCGGTCACCTTCTACAAAATCATTTCCCCTTTTTACAACCGGGTTTTCCGTAAGCACCACTTTCTCGTCCCGCTGATAATAGACTGCCTTTTCCGCAGTAGCCGCCCCTCCCTGTGAATGACTGATTCTTACCCGGCCCGTGGCAACGATCTTGTCAACCTCGGTTTTTTCCTTGCCCGGTTCCTTACTGCCCGGCAGGCTTTTGTAAAAAACGACCAGTTTTTTACAATTTATCACGAAATCTTCTCTTTTGGCATCGACATCCCCTGTAAATATCACCACTTTCCGATTATCGTCAACTTCCAGTTTGTTCGATTTTATAACCATCTCTTTGGGCTCACCCTTGCCAAGCTTTTCTTGTAATGTCTCGGAACCGGCAAGGCAGGGCAACAGAAGTCCAAACAGCAGGATCGTCAGCATAAAAAAAGGCTTGAATTTCAGGTCTTCCGTCATGTCAAAGACTCCTTGAATATAGTGGTTGTCACATCTGATAGTATTTTGATGCTTTCCTTTTCCAAATCTATGAAAAGGCCCCGGCCTTTTACGGAAAAAAAGGGGCCGAATATCTTGACCGGCTTGTCTGTCTTCATGTATCCCTGTTTTTCGTTTATCCGTATAAGCTCGGTAGTGATCCTGTATCCGTTCTGGGAAGATCCTTTCAGGTTTCCCCAGAGTTTCATGTCTCCGGAATCCCTGGAATACTCCCCCTTTTGCCCATTTAACTTAAACCAGGGCCTGTCTTCCGGCACCACTTGAAGCCGGAAGTCGTCAAATATGATAAAATTCTTGTCTTCGGAGAATGTTACCTCTTTTGCATCCAAGACCCATTTGATCCTTGCATCCGGATCATCCTGGGTATAATGGATATCTTTGAGCTTTAGCCCCTCGTTCGGCGCAATATCTTCTTCAACAGGACCTTGAACAATCTCTTTGCCGGGTTTTGCAAGGTAAAAAGAAACCACGACCAGCAGTGCGACTATTGCTATCAGGGGCCAGTGTTTTTTGAGGAGGTTTATCATCAATAAAATCGTATTATATCAGTGCTCAACTTGTTCTGTAAAGCCTATTCTCCGGCGAAAGGGGCCAGGGCAGCCTGCCATTTCCCCTGAGATTTCAGGAGCCATTCGCACGCCTCTCTGACAGCACCAAACCCTCCTTTGCTTCTTGTAATAAAGTCGGCTGCCTCGCGGACCTCTTTGACCGCATCTGCCACTGCTATGCACAAACCCGCTTCGGAAAACATTGGTAGATCCGCAAGGTCATCTCCTATACAACAGATCTCCTGTTTCGTAAACCCCCTGTCTTTTATTATTTGTCTGCACAATAAGCTCTTGTCCGTGACGCCCTGATGAACTTCCTCGATTCCCAGGTCATGGGCGCGATGCTCCACTGCCCGCGAACTTCTGCCAGTAACAATGACCACGTCCACGCCGCCGGACGTGAGCATCCTCAGTCCCAGCCCATCCTTGACGCAAAAGGACTTGGTCTCTTTTCCCTGAGCATCCATTGTAATACGCCCGTCCGTCATTACACCGTCCACGTCAAGGAAAACCAACTTGATTTTAGCGGCCTTTTCTTCCGTCATACAATATTACTCCGTGTATACCCTAACACAACACCCCTCCTGAAACATCCTTTTCCCACAACAACACAGGAAAGGAATGTTGACCGATGACCTGCTATCATATTGGGGATCTTACGAGGCGATGGATCTCCTTCAGTACGGTCAACAGGGGATTGAGCTCATGGAGGGGTAATGAATTGGGACCGTCGCAGAGCGCGGATTCCGGATCAGGATGGATTTCCAAAAACACGCCGTCGGCGCCGGCAGCTACAGCAGCCTTAGACAGGTGGCCCACGAACTCCCTCTGGCCACCGGAGCAGGTTCCTTTTCCTCCCGGAAGTTGCACGCTGTGGGTCGCGTCAAATACCACCGGAACCCCGAAATCTTTCATAATAGGTATGGACCTGATATCAACCACCAGATTGTTGTAACCAAACGAGGCCCCCCGCTCCGTGAGGATGACGCCGTGCTTGCTGATGGAAGTCACCTTTTCAATGGCCGGTCCCATGTCCCATGGCGAAACAAACTGTCCCTTCTTGATATTAACCGGGAGCCCGGTCCTCGCGGCACTTTGAATCAGGTCGGTCTGGCGGCACAGGAACGCCGGGATCTGGATCACGTCAAGGACCTTGGCGGCCTTTTCCATCTCCCCTGCATCGTGAACATCGGACAGGACTGGCAACCCGGTTTCCTCTTTCACTTTCCGAATAATCTCAAGCCCTTCATCGATCCCAGGTCCCCTGAAAGAATTTAAAGATGTCCGGTTGGCCTTGTCATATGAGGTCTTAAAAATAACCGGAATATCAAGGTCCTGGCCTGTTTGTCTTAAAAAGTGTGCGACTTTCAGGGTCACAGCCTCATTTTCAATCACGCAAGGCCCTGAAATTAAAAATAACGGGCCGTCTGTTCCTATGTTATATTGACCTATTTTTATGCTCTGTGTCATCTTTTAAACCTGAACTCAAAAACCTCGGGCAGGCCCGATAAGTCCTCAATATATACGGGGGCTCCGACCTGCCCTATTTTTCAAAGGTCTCAGGGATATGAACGGAGCGAACCAGCCCGTCTCTTCACATACATGTCTATTTTTATATGAAGGGGGAATTAAAGTCAAGAACGGCGATTCATTTGGCATGATTTTTGTAGGTCTGGTGCTCCGTTGCAAGGGCGAGGCATTTTTCAAGACGATATCTAAACTTGGAGTATAAATGTGGCCTATTTTCAGGCTTTTGCGAAAATTTGCCTTAGACACCATACAGCGAGTTGTAACGAATCCTGAAAATTTGGCCACTCCCAAAGGTTGTAGCTAATGCCCTTTGAGATATCGCCTTTCAAAAAACCTCGTTCTTGCAAAGAAGTTACAATACTCCCGGGTTTTCAAATGAACTAAAATGTCACATTGTGATAAACTTTTCCTTGTCAGAAGAAGGCATAATCTTTATCATGTCCATCCATAGGTATATTCCGGAGGTCAACCGAGAATGGCGCAAAAGAAAACTAAAAGGACAATTGAAGAAATCAACCGCAAGATAAAACAAGGGAAAGTTGTGGTGGTCACGGCCGATGAGATGGCCGGCATTGTCAAAAAGAAAGGGGCCAAAAAGGCCGCCCAGGAGATTGACGTGGTGACCACGGGTACGTTTTCTCCCATGTGCTCTTCCGGTGCCTTTATCAATTTCGGCCATACCAGACCCGCCATTAAGGCATCCAAGGTATGGCTGAACGGGGTGCCTGCATATGCGGGCATTGCAGCCGTTGACCTGTTTATCGGCGCAACCGAGCCGGCAGAGGATGATCCCTTAAACAGGGTGCATCCGGGGGAATTTAAATATGGTGGCGGACATGTGATCCATGATCTTGTAGCAGGTAAGAAGGTAACCCTGAAGGCCACGGCCTACGGCACGGACTGCTACCCGAACCGTGAACTCAAGAAAAGGGTCACCCTTGAGGATCTCCCGTATGCCGTGTTGCTGAACCCGAGAAACGCTTATCAGAATTATAATTGCGCAATCAATCTGTCCAAAAAGACCATCTATACGTACATGGGGGTCCTGAAACCCAACGCCGGAAACGCAAATTATTGCACATCCGGACAGTTGAGCCCCCTTTTTAATGATCCCTACTTCCTTACCCTTGGCCTGGGTACAAGGATTTTTCTGGGTGGAGCCAAGGGGTATATTATCGGCCCGGGAACCCAGCACAACCCGAATGTCAAGAGGGACAAAAACGGTCTTCCCCTGACACCCGGCGGCACAATTATGACTATGGGGAACCTGAAAGAGATGGCACCCAAATGGGTCGCAGGCGTGAGTATGCTCGGCTACGGTTGTTCCCTTGCAGTAGGCGTGGGCATCCCCATCCCTATTTTGAATGAGGAAATGGCTCGTTTTACAGGCGTTTCCGATGAAGATATCCATACCCAGATTATTGACTATGGGATCGATTATCCGAAAGGAGAAGGGACCAGCCTGGGGCAGGTAAGCTATGCGGAACTGAAAAGCGGGACAATCCGTTTTAACGGGCAGGAGGTCCCTACGTCGCCTTTGTCTTCATATGTCCGGGCCCTTGA
>JAIOSR010000509.1 GCA_021107495.1 Desulfobacterales bacterium
ATCACATTTCTGGACCCCATTGAGCCAGGGGTTGAAAATCATGTCCGGACTGCAGGGCCACACGTCCGGTCTTTGCGTGCCGCATTTTGCCATTGATCTGCCGGGCGGCGGAGGAAAGGTCCCGCTGATTCCGGAATATGTGATGGAGACAAATAAAGACGGCCTTTTGATAAAGAACTATCTGGGTGAAGAATACCGGTATTCAATACAAATGACCTAAGGAGAATAACATGATTAAAGTGACCTGTTTAGGCGGAGCCGGATCAGTTACGGGATCGAGTTTTTTGATTGAAAGCCCTCAAGGGAAAAGGGCACTCGTGGACTGCGGTCTTTTTCAGGGCGGCAGACAGATGGAAAGCCGTAACCGGGAGGACTGGGGTTTTGATCCAAAGGACCTCAACACGTTATTTTTGACCCATGCCCATATGGACCACAGCGGAAGGATTCCAAAACTGGTCAAGGACGGTTTTAAGGGGAAAATCATCACGTCTCCGCCTACTGCCGAACTCTGCCGTGTTATGCTTCTGGATTCGGCCCATATCCAGGAGATGGACGCCGAATGGCAGAGCCGGAAGAACAAACGCCAGGCTAAAGGAGAAGTCACGCCCCTTTATACCACGGAGGATGCGGAGGCAAGTCTGAAACTCCTTTCCCCCACGGAGAGGGACCGGATTATAGAGGTCGAGCCGGGGATCAAGGCGCGGCTCAGAAATGCGGGACATATTCTCGGGTCATCCATCCTGGAACTGTGGCTCGGGGAAAACGGTGATACCACCAAAGTCGTGTTTTCAGGTGACCTTGGAAGGCATGACCAGTTAATCCTTCGGGATCCCCATGAGATTTTTGATGCCGACTATCTTTTTGTGGAATCCACTTACGGCAACCGTATGCATCGTTCCTTTGGAGACAGCAAGGAAGAACTGTTAGAGGCTATTCGATACAGTGTGTCAAAGAATGAGAAGATTATTATTCCGGCCTTTGCCGTTGAAAGGACCCAGGAACTCCTTTATCTCTTAGGTGAGTTTGACAGGGACGGCCTTCTCCCTGATATCCCCGTGTATTTAGACAGCCCTCTGGCCATTAAGGCCACGGAGATCTTTCGAAAAAACAAGAAGTACTATGATAAAGAGGCTCAGGCCATTGTGGACGAGGGTTATGACCCTTTTGATTTGCCCAATCTCAAGTTTACGGAGAGTACACAGGAATCCATAGCCATCAATGAAAAATCCGGTTCGGCCATTGTTATTGCGGGGAGCGGCATGTGTACGGCAGGGCGCATAAAGCACCACCTGAAGCATAACCTCTGGCGGGAGGGTGCCAGCCTTGTCATTGTAGGATTCCAGGCAAAAGGGACCACGGGACGCAAGATCGTCGATGGCGCAAAACATGTGAAGGTATTCAGGGAAAATGTATCAGTTAAGGCAAAGGTCTTCACAATTGGCGGTTTTTCAGCCCATGCGGACCAAAAGGGTATCCTTGAGTGGGTCGGTCATTTTGAGAGTAAACCAGGGGTTTTTGTCATACACGGAGAGACCACGGCCAGCGAAACCTTAGCCAAAAAAATCGAAGACGCATATAACCTCACAGTCCATGTGCCTAAGTGGAAAGAGCGGTTGATCCTCAAGCCAAGAGAAGTCACCGTCGAGGCGGTCGAAGCACCCGAGCCCTTGCCGGACATGAAAGAGATGGTGTCTAACACCATTATTGATCTGGAAAATGAGCTGAAGGCCCTTAAGAAGAGAATAAAATCAAAAGAAACAGTTGAAAAGATCGAAGACGATGACGTGGATCGACTCAAGTATATACAGGAGGAACTCCAGGAAATTCTTTCCTAATAAGTTTCAACTTTTAATGATATAACAAGGGAAGAATCGCGGGACCTACCGCCGCTTTTGAGTATTTCCCTTATTACCTCGTTGCTTTTTTGATCAGTGCCGCCGATTGCCACCCACCGCCCTAAGGGGGTCGACAGAACGGTCTCGTCACTAAGCCATTCCCGGACAGCCTCCTGGTACTGGGTCCATCTCAGATTATATCACTGCCGCAGGTCCGTAATCAGAGGGGGGCAGGGGAATGTCTTCCACTTCCAGGGTTTCGGGATCAATTTGCTTGACCACGATCTGTACCATGTTAGAAGCGTATATGTATCCAAAAAAGACGCCTTGGGGGCTCAATACCTCATAGAGCGTTGGCAGAAAATCGATATTGGATTCCAGCCATCTAACAATTTTATCGAACTCGGATTTTTCCGTCACCGGCATCCATCTTTTTCCTATCAGGCGTTTCCCGTCCGTTCTTGGCACGAACATGATGGCTGCCGGCGAATCGGTTGAGATCCCTGCATAAAGAATGTCGTAATTGTCCCAGTTTGTCTTGAGTTGTCGAATGGTTGCGTTATAATTTTTGGATACCACACTTATTTTACCATAGTTTCCCAGACATCCCGAAACAAACCACAGGATCGTGAAAATTACTGCGAGAAAGGAAAAGTTTTTGAGGTGTTTCATTTTAAAGACTCCTTTTGAAATAGGATTGTGTTCTATTTTAGGCTCCTCATTAGAATTTGTGGGCCAAGATTCAATAAAAAATTGGGAAAGAGATTGAAATCACAATTGTTTATGGTCATATTATTCGGATTGTAAAAGCAGCTATACCCGATGATCGGGTTATGAAGTCTTATCCTCGATTCCCTCCGGGGCGTAGGCCCTACGGGCCGGAGGCCGGGTCTCACGGCGTGTCGAAGATCCCGCTATGCGGGGGTCATTTCAAAGGGTTACGGACGGGTGATGCCTCCCCCCTCCCTGTTCCCCTCGCCTCTGGCTCGGGGCCAGGGGGTCCCCCATTCCGTAACCCAATGAAATGACGAAGGCCTCCCGACAGTCACTCGGAAAAGACCTCATAACCCTTTTCCTTTGAACACAAATTATTACCCACAGATTCTTGTGAGGAGCC
>JAIOSR010000268.1 GCA_021107495.1 Desulfobacterales bacterium
ATCCTTACTGCATTTTGGGCATACCTGGTTATGATCAAAGCTGATATAAGCACATTTCGGGCATTTCATTGTCTTACTCCTTATATTTAACGAACGGCGCCACCTGGCCATTTCTAAACATGTACAGGAAACTATGGAGACTGAACCTGTATTTTCCTACAATTATACGTAACACTTTAGGCTTTTGCAAGGGTGAGATATTTTTTAAAGGGTTAAAAGGTTGCAATCATACAACAATTCTCAGAAAAACACCAAGAAAATTTCGTAACATTGAAAAACCGACCAATATTGCAACGGGCTTAAGTATGACAAAACTTCAAACCGCCAGGCCAGAAATATAGTTCACTATTTATCATCTCATTTCCAGTTGCATGGCTTCAGCATAATTCGATACTCCCTTTTTCAGGACCTCAACCGCATAGTCTTTTGCTTCCTGCTGGCTTTTGAAATTTCCCATGGTAACCCTGAATACCTTCCCCTTGTGAGTATGATATGCAGGTACGATATAGACATCGTAGCCCTTTCTCATTAATTCCTGAAACAGAGTTTGAGCTTGTTCGAAGGGCTTAAAAGAGGCTATATGGACGGTAAAGATTGAACCTTGAACCGGCGAAAAAACTGATGGAAAGACAATCTTCTGCCCGACACCAATCCGGTCGACATCCTTGATATCCGGATTATGCTCCTTTACCAGGCTCAGAATTCTGTCATCAACCCGACCATAAACATGCGCTGACAGTTGGGCCAGGGTATCCCCTTCTTTCACAATAATATGTGTAAAAATGGGCTTGTCCGTCTCAGGGATAATAACATCCTTTTCTGTTACCGTTTTTGGTTGAACTACATGATCGGAGACGGCCTGTTCCTCTTTTTTTTTAATAATGCGAGGAACTGTCTCCGCTGCTGTATCCTGGTCACGACTATCCATTTCTTCCAGGCTTTTTTCCTTTTGAGCCAGCATTCGTTCTTTTTCCACCAGGCTCCGTTCTTTCTCTGCCAGGGCCCGCTCCTTTTCTGCCAGAGCTTGTTTTTTTATAACATCTTCGACAGGGGCTTGACGACGTAAGGATACGGAATCGGTATGCTGTGCTATCCTGTTTACCCCCACAATCAAGATCACAATCACGAAAAAGAGTATTCCGGCCCATTTCCAGTAATGGTGGACATTGCCTCTCTTCACCTTTTTGGTCTCAGGCGTTTCCTGTGTTTCCTTAGGTTTCTTCAAAAAGGACCCGTCCAAGTTCAGGTCATCGGAACATTGCTTGATGATTCCCGCCGTGATTTTTCTTTTCTCTTTTGAATAACCAAGAAGCAGGGCATTATCCGCTAAGATGTTAATCATCCTTGGATATCCCCCGGAATATTGATGAATCGCCTTGATGGCATTTTTGGAAAAAATCTCACCCCCTTCTTTCGCGCCCGCTATTTTCAACCGGTTGGCCATATAGGCACCGACATCCTTCAGGCCCAGAGGGGGAATGTGATAACGACTGCTGATACGCTGCAGAAGGGCCCTGCACCTTGGATCACTAAGGTTTTCATTCAGTTCGGGTTGACCGATCAGAAAGATATTGATCAACTTTTCGTCTGCCAACTCCAAATTGGAGAGCAGCCGGATCTCTTCTAATAACTCAAAAGAGAGTCTGTGTGCCTCATCAATTATCAAAATGACATTTTTCTGCTGATTCAGGCATTTCCTAAGGAATTCTTCAAACTCAAAGAGAAACGCGGTCTTTGATTTAAAATGCGCCCTGTTTTTAAAGGCTGAAAAGGAAAGATAATCGATAAACTCTTCCTGCGATAAGAGAGGGTTTGAAATAGAGATATACTGGACACTGTCATCCAGATTGCTCAGGAGTGCGTGAACCATTGTTGTTTTACCCGTGCCTACCTCTCCTGTCAAAAGGATAAAACCCTTTCGCTCCACAACACCGTAGGTCAAAAGGGCTAATGCCTCTTTGTGGCTCTCGCCTAAATACAGGAATCGAGGGGTTGGCGTCAGGTCAAACGGTTTTTCATTCAGGTTATAAAAATTTCGATACACGCTCTGATATAGCCTCTCTAAGTCTTAAATTCCGAAAATTGGGTATAAAATAGTATAAGATTTACGCTAATGTCAAAAATCAAAGTAAAATACTAATTCAAGCTTATCCCTTATTCAGGGACAGACACTGTATCTTCGGGTTCAGCCGGGACCACAAAGCGCCTGTAGTATGCCAAAAGCAGGCAGGTCAAGGGAAGGGCAATGAGCAGGCCGAAAAAGCCTAAAAGTTTTCCCCATATGGATAAGGACAGCAAAATAATGGCCGGGTTAAGTCCGGTCACGCGGCCCATGATTCTCGGAACCAGCAGGGTGTCCTGAATTATCTGAATCACCACAAAGACCAGACCGGTTAAACCCATTACCATCCACAAGTTGCTCCCGGTCTCCAAGGCATGAACGAGTGCCAGCAGGAATGCGGGTATGAGCCCGATAATCTGAAGATAAGGGACCATGTTCAGAAGCCCTATGAACAGGCCCAACAGAATGCCCATGGGGAGACCGATAAGCAAGAAACCAAGGGCGAACAACACTCCGACAATGGATGCTACCAATGCCTGGGCCCGGAAATAGCGGTTCATGGCAGAGTCGAAATCGCTGACAAAACCAGTGATCCCCTCCCGGTAAGGGACCGGGAGAAGGTCCTTCCAGTCCTGACTCATCTTCCGGTAATCCATAAGCAGAAAAACCATATAAAGCCCGACCACCGAAAGCCCCACAAGACCCGTGATAAAGCCCGCCGTCCCGGAAATTATTCCCCATACCCCTGGCAAAACCCTGCGGGCCAGGGCCTCAGCGATTTTCCAGAAATTTTCGGTCTTGAAAAAGGCCTGTACATCCTTTTGCCCCGCATAATCTTTAATGGAATGCCACAGATCAGGGGGCAGGCACTTAGCGGCACGCTCTGTTACGTCTGACCTGGTTACCACCTCGGACA
>JAIOSR010000211.1 GCA_021107495.1 Desulfobacterales bacterium
ATCCTTTTTACCTCTCCGCCCGCCGCCTTTACCACGTCAGATCCGATTATCTCGTCTTCGGCCCAGTCGCCGCCCTTTACAAGGATATCAGGGAGTAAATACTGAATCACCTTCTTGGGATTATCCTCGTCAAATATGATGACGGTGTCCACGCAACCGAGGGCCGCAAGCATTTCCGCCCGTGTCTGTTCGGTCTGGATGGGCCTTTCCGGCCCTTTTATTTTCCTGACGGACCGGTCGCTGTTTACGGCAACAATCAGGTGGTCTCCCAGACCCCTTGCAGCACAAAGATAACGGGTGTGTCCCGGGTGAAGGATGTCAAAGCAACCGTTTGTAAAGACAGTTTTATGCCCCGAGGTCTTAATGCGATCACACTCCTTACTTGCCTGTTCAAGGGTTTTTATTTTTTGGCGGTATGCGTCCAATATCTGGTCACTTTCTAAAAATTCCCGGCCCTTGCCAGTACCAGGCAGAAGACCTTATTGCAGCCGGACTTTTTAAGGGCCCTGGCACATTCATTCAGGGTGTTTCCGGTGGTAAACACGTCGTCCACCAAAAGGACCGTTTTTCCCTTAACGGCCCCGGGATTTATAATCTCAAAGGCCCTTCGGACGTTTTTTCTCCTTTCGTCTTTTCCGAGACCTGTCTGTGGTGATGTGTATCTTATCCTTGTTAAAGACAAAAAGTCCAGTTCGGTGTCCATTTGCCCGGACACGTGCCTTGCCAGGAGCAGACTTTGATTAAAACCCCTTTCCCTCAACCTTTTCGCGTGAAGGGGGACCGGTATTGTCAAATACTTAGTCGATTCCGTGAGCCAGGTTTGGGCAAATTGTGCCAGAAGCGGCCCCAGGGAATCTGCCAGAAAACTCTTTGACCCGTATTTGAATTGGTGAATGGCCTCCATAAGGGCCCCGTCATAAAGGTATGCGGCACCCGTGGCCTCGTAGAACGGTCTTTTCCGCAGGCATTTTTCACATAAATGATCTTGGCCCGCTCTTGAAACAAAGGGCATGCCGCACACGGGGCAGAGAGGGGAGGTAACCTTTTGAAAATCGGCAAGACAGGCCCGGCAAAACAGGATTGCCCCGTCCTCAGTGGCCGTTTTTTCATTTAAAAGGAATTGGCCGCAGATCGGGCATCTCGGCGGGTAGATAATATCAATGAAATTCCTGAGCAGATTCATCCCTTCGACTGCCTTACAAATTCTTCAAAGGAACATTCCGGGTTGATGCCGGGACATGCATCCTTTGCCAGTTCCCAGGTTTCCTTATCGTTAACGTTTGCAGGATAAAAGGGCCACAGGGAGCATATATCGGGTTTGACGGTGTGGATGAGGCATGCCTTTTCCTGGTCAAAAAAGACGCAGAAACCATCGGACCCGGTCCCTAAATAGACATGGTCGTTTCTTTTCTCACAAAACCGGGCTAAAAATACCTCCGGGGCGATTCCCAAAAAGCGAGCAATCCTTTCAATTTCTTCCTGTTCAACAATAATGCCGCCTTTACCGTAGCAGCATTCCCCGCACATTTTGCATTCAAATGCTTTCATAATATTGTATAGCTATCAGCAGTGAGCGATCAGCTTTCAGCACAAAACAGACCTGACGTTAGATTGCTGTTCAAATAAGGTTTTCTTAAACTATCAAGTCATTAAGGTTCCAGTCAACCCTTAGCCTGAGCCTTGTGCCGGAACGTTTTTCTTTATAAATGAGGTGGCCGTTTTTGAGTCCGTATTGGAAAAGGTCCCTTGTCACAATGACATCCTGCCGGCAATATTCGGTCAGTTTTTTCATCTCTCCTTTGCGAAACCATTCCACGGCCTGAAGGCCGTGGGCCGTTTTTCCACGTCCCAAGGTCTCTTTGGCAAGATGGTCCAGGCCCAGGCGGAATCCGAGCCTTTTAAAGATATCTTCCAATATATCAAAGGTGGGCAATTTTCCCAGGTCCCTGTTTGTATAGGCGCCAAGGACGCTGTAGTCAAATTTTTTGTTGTTGAACCCGATCACAAGATCGGCTTTGTCCAGATATTTCAAAAGATCGTCAATCTCATCCTCTTCATAAACCATGAAACGGTCATCTAAGCTGTCAAAGAGGACGGCAACAGAGACCCTCATCAGGTGGGTATTGTGCCAGCCCCCCACGTCCTGGGCCGTTTTTTGGGTCTCCAGGTCAAAGTAAACCAATCTGGGTTGTTTCTTTTCAATCACGGTTTTGTCACCTGCCGGCAGGGGCATGGGCCCGGTCTCCACCTTTTCATCGGACATCAGGCTTAAGGGGATATACCCCAAAAGACCTTCAAGGATTAGGACGGCCGCCTGTTTGTCTAATGGTTTGTTGCCTGAACCGCACTTGGGCGAATGAATGCACGAGGGGCAGCCTTCCTCACATTCACAGGTCTTTACATGATTCATTGTTTTTTCAAGCAGGTCAAGGATGATCTCAAACCCGCGCGAGGCTAACCCCACGCCACCCGGGTAGGCGTCGTAGATGAAGATGGCGCTTTTTTCCACCTGGGGATGATAGGGGTAGCATATGCCGCCGATATCATTTCTGTCGCAGAGTGCGAAAAGTGGAAAAATGCCTATGGCCGCGTGTTCGATTGCATGAATACCGCCCATGAAATGAAGGCCCTTTTTCTCCACAAAGCCTTTCAGGGCCGGCTCTATCTCCACCCAGAAACCGATTGTTTCAAAGATATGGGGGGGCAGGTCCAGGGGAAAGACACCCATCAACTCCTGGCCCGGTAGGGCCCTTTTTTCATACTCGGTCACTACTTCAGTGACCTTGAGCCTGCCTTCCCGAACCAGAAACTGTGCCCTTGGTTTGCTGCGATGAATTTCCATTATCTCTGTTTCTTTTTCGGTCCTTACGCGGGTAAAATAGTTCAGATGGCTTCCACGGACTACAATATCCTTTTTTTCTAATATTAGACGGTCTACCAAGTATTGCCGGGCACGGTGGAGATAGACGGCGCCAGGGTGGCATTCTTTGAATGCCTTGATGCCGTCAATGGTGCCGATGGCCTGGCCGGTCTCTTTTTCAAAGATCGTGTAGGTCTCTCCTGCAGAGCGTATGTTTACGAAACGTTGTGGGTTACGTTTTGACGCGAACCAGGTTGGCTCCCCCTCTGCGGTGCGGTTCAAGGCGCCCTCCTGTTCCAGATTTTCAAGGTGCTCGCTTAGATCCTTTGACCAGAATTTCCCGTCGCTCAGAGTTATGGGAATCTCTGCAGCCGCGCAGGGCAAATGGGCCTCAACCACGTTAGGGTTATTGGGATCAAGGACCGCGGCCTCAAAGGACCTTTCAAAAAGATCGTCAGGGTGTTTCATGAAGTATTGATCCAGGGCATCCGGTTTTGCCACGAGGATCACTAAGGATTCCCTGCCGGAGCGACCCACCCGTCCTCCCCTTTGCCATGTATTGATAATGGTGCCGGGATAACCCACAAGCAGGCAGATATCGAGATAACCGATATCAATACCCATCTCCAGGGCGCTCGTGGACACGACCCCGAGCAGGTCCCCGCCGGCCAATCTCTTTTCAATCTGCCTTCGTTCTTCCGGCATAAAGCCCGCCCGGTATGAACTGATTCTTTTTTTGAGGTCAGGAGACAACTGGGAAACCCACACATGGATCAGTTCCGTGACCTTTCTGGACTGGGTAAAGGCAATGGTCCTGAAGCCTTTACGAATACAGTCAGTGAAGAGCCTGGCCGAAGAAAAATTGGGACTGGTCTCGGGATTCAGGAAAATAAAGTGCTGGCCCGCCCTCGGGGCTCCCGCGGATTGGATTACTTCAATTTTCTCCTCAATCAGACTCTCCCCAAAATCCTTTGGGTTGCTGATTGTGGCTGACAGCATAATAAACCGGGGCTTGGAACCGTATTTTTCACAGAGCCTCTTTAGCCTCCTTATTATCTGGTTCAGATGGGACCCGAAAATGCCGCGGTATGAATGGACTTCGTCTAAGACCACGAACGAGAGATTTTCAAAAAATTTTTCCCAGTTTTGATGATGGGCCAGGATGGCTCGATGGAGCATGTCAGGATTGGTAAAAAGGATCTGGGGCATTTGCGTCCGGATTTTCTTTCGTTTGTATGGAGTCGTATCGCCGTCATAGATCTCAGCAGAGATTTTTGTCTTTTTGATCCCTTCAAGCCATACGGAAAGATTCTTCAACTGGTCCTGTTCAAGGGCCTTCAGGGGAAAGATATACAGGGCCTTCGCATCCTTGTGCCTTAAAATTTTCTCAAGAACAATGAGATTGTAGATCAAACTCTTTCCGCTTGCAGTAGGTGTGGAAACCAAGACATCGGCCCCATGTCTCAAGCGCTCAATGGCCTTCACCTGATGGCTGTAAAGCCGGTCTATGCCTACATGTTTCATGGTTTCAAGAAGATCGCCATGAAAACTCAGTTCAGGACCATATACTGCCGGCCGGGGCGGAAGGTCCCTGTGATAAACGAATGCATCTCGAAAATCAGGATGGTTTTTTAATGTCTCGATGTATTTGGTAAGTTTCAAATGTGTGTTTCCATTTTTGTTGGCCTGGGTTTCGATGTCCTGTGTTCAGTTACACTCTTTTTCCTGGAATATTTGTCTTTATGCCATATATGTATCTTCTATCCTACCATATTTTTCACCAACTCCGGATATGGATATGGGCGGGGCATTGCGGTTGGACAGGGCTTGAGCCAATTGTGTAAAAAAATTGATGACTTATTCAAAAAAATCATATAATAACAAACTTGTGTAATTGGCATACCAAAAAATAAGGGTTAATATGATGAATGATAAGGCTAAGATTCCCCCAATCGCTCGACTTAAGTACAAAAAAGGGGATCTTATCATCAAACAAGGCGACTATGGCATCTCCATATATAAGATTATCAGTGGTAAGGTGCGGATTTTCAGCGAATCCGGTGATAGGGAGGTCCCTCTGGCCACATTAGGCCGCGGTGAAATTTTTGGTGAGATGACTTTTTTGAACAGGGGGGCTGAGGCACGCGCGGCCTCGGTAAAGGCCGCTCAGGATTCGGAATTGGAGATATGGCATCCCGGCAGACTGTCAAGTGAATATGCGCAGATGCCCCACGCGATACAATACATAGTCACACAGGTTTTGGAACGGCTTGTCCGGATGAACAAACTCGTGGCACAAATTACTGCTAAAAAGCAGGAAGACTCAAAAATGCCGGCAAAGCTGGAAGAGTCCGGTGCCTCTCAGAGGCGCTATTATCGAAAGAAAGTGAACCTTGAGTGTGTTTATCGTCCGGTTGGTTCGTCGCCAAAGCTTGCTTTACACGGCAAGGTCAAAGATCTCAGTATGGGTGGTCTGGCCCTGGAAGTGAGGCCCAAAAACGCGCTCAATTTTTCTCATGATAAGGGTGATAAATTTCACCTAAACATGATCCTGCCAAATGGCAAGAAATTTACGGCGACGACTGAGGTTTTATCCGCTAAAAACGATCCCACCCTCGGGACCTTGTTCATGGGGATGGAATTTTCCGATGTCAGCGAAGGGGACGGAAGGACCCTGGGCTTTTTTATGAGGACTTAAGGAGTTTTGAACCATGGCCGTTGATCAACTGTTGTATGTCTATGTGCTGAATGAAGAGGATTATCCTGCAAATTCGGTTATTGTCAAGGAGGGAAGCAAAGGTGACTGGATGTATGTTATTTTGGAAGGCAAGGTCAAAGTAAAAAAGAACACGCCCAAAGGCATGGTGACCATCGGCACACTTAACGAAGGGGATATTATTGGAGAAATGGCCTTGTTTGACCCGGTCGTGGCAGACAGGACTCGAACAGCTTCTGCAATTGCGGACGGTGGTCCGGTCAAAATGGGAGTCTTGGACACCAATCGATTACTCAAGGATTTTGAGTCGATTTCTCCACAGCTCAAGGGGCTGACCAGGACTCTTGTAAAGAGGCTTAGCGATACGACCCAGAGGGCGGTCAACCTGGCAATGAAATAGGAGTCTGTCCGAAATGCCTATTCTCGGGCAACCCCCTGTGATGCTATTTTGTATCAGGTTCGGTTTTCTTGCCGAATTTTTTCTTTAGGGCCTTCGTGATTTCATCCTGAACCGCTTTCGGTGGGCCGGTTTTGGACTGACGGGCTTTCTTATCGGAGGTTTTCATAATATCGCTCATAAACGTGTCATCTTCCCCACTCCATGCGCTCCATCCATCAGAGTCAATATATCCATTATAGGAGGTCTCGTAGTAAGGATCATAGAGCCGAACCCCCCTTTCTTCGTCGTACTCATAACGGACAAATTTGTCGTCAAATAGTCCAAAGTCTTCTTCCTTAAGCCCTAATATCTTTAAAAGTGCCTTGTGCTCATCTTTTATTTCCATGCTTTTATTCCTTAAACTCCTAATCCTTTTTTAGTCGACTCCAGTTCGCCCTGGCATTTCTCCCAATCCGAGAGCAACTGATCCAGCTCTTTCCTGACATGACTGTATTCATTGAGCAGTGGCACGCTTCTGTCCTTATCCCTGAAAATCTCCGGGTCTGCAAGCATTTTTTCAATCTCTTTTTGCGTGGACTCAAGTCCGGCGATCCTCTGTTCCAGGTCTTCCAGTTCCGTGAGGATCGGTTTCAGGGTGTCGTGTATAAGACGGCGTTTTTCCGCCTGCTCCCTTTTTTGTGCCTTCCGGTTTCTACTTTGTCCGGATTCCTTCGGGGCACTGTCGTGGTTTTTTGTAAGCCCCTTTTGTGGAACGCTTTTACTATTTTTTTCAATTGTATCCTGCCGGACCTTAATCCTTTCAAGGTGGTCATAGTATTCGTCCAGGTTGCCCGGATATTCTATGATCTCCCTTCCCCGAATATCCCAGATCTTTGTGGCTAATCTGTTGATAAAGGACTGGTTATGGGAGACAAACAAAAGGGTCCCGTTATATTTTTCCAGGGCGTCGATGAGTGTTTCCGAAGATGAGATGTCCAGGTGGTTGGTCGGTTCATCCATAACCATCATGTTTCCCGGCTTTACAAGGAGCTTTGCAAGAGACACACGGGCCCTTTCACCTCCGGAAAGTACCCCTATCACCTTGTCCACATCCTCTCCGCTGAATAGGAAAGCACTGCAAACGTTCCTTACAAAACCTACTGTTTCATGGGGAACAACCTGGTACACCTCATCGATAACCGTTTTCTGGGGCATGAGCATTTCAGAATGATGCTGCGCAAAATAACCGATGCTCACCCCGTAACCCAATGATATCTTCCCTTCATCCTGTTCCATTTCACCTGCGACCATCCTGAGCAGGGTAGTCTTTCCACAGCCGTTTGGTCCGATAATCGCAATCTTTTCCCCTCTTCGCACAGTCAGATTGACATCCCGGTACAAAGGCCCTTGACCAAAGCCTTTTGACATACCCTCAAAAGACACAACATCTCTTCCGCTTCGAGAAACCTCGGGAAAGGAGAAACGTATGATCTTTTCTTTCCGGCGCGTTTGAACCATGTCCATTTTTTTGACTAGTTTAATCTTGCTCTGGGCCTGCCTCGCCTTGGAGGCCTTTGAACGGAACCTCTCGATAAATTTTTCTGCCTCCTTGACCTTTTGTTCCTGGTGTCGGGCCTTTGCTTCCAGTCCCTTTGTTTCCTCCTCGCGGGCCTTGAGGTAGAAATCGTAATTTCCGCTGTATGATCTCATGCCTTCCGGCTCAAAACTGATGATGCGACGAATCTGCCGGTTCAGGAAGTCCCTGTCATGGGACACAAGAATCATGGCCCCCTTAAAAGCATGTAAAAATTGCTCAAGCCATCGAACGGAAGGTATATCCAGATGATTGGTGGGTTCATCCAGAAGGAGCAGGTCAGGTTTCTGAAAGAGGCGGCTCGCCAGGGCGGCCCTCATCCTAAAACCGCCGCTCAAGGCGGAAACCGGTCTTTCAAAATCAGATGTATCAAAACCCAGGCCCAGTAATATCTTTTCCGCATCGTGATTGGGGAACTCCGATTCCGAATGATTTAACTGCTGGTGGATTTCAGCCAACCGTTTGGATAATCTCAACTGTTTCTCTTCATGGTCCGCGACCCTTAGCGATTTTTCGACGTTTATAAGCTCATTTTTCAGTTGGACTATGCCCGGAACGGAATCAAGGACGGATTGCAGAAGGTGACCGGATAGACTTTCCTGAACATCCTGGGGTAAATAGCGGACCCTTATCCCCTTTGCCACCCTGACCTCTCCGCTGTCCGGGGAAATTTCTCCCATGATCAGCCTTAAAAGGGTGGTCTTACCCGACCCATTGGGTCCCACAAGGCCTATCCGGTTACCCGGCTCCACCTGAAGCCCGATTTCATGGAAAACCTTCCTTTCAATAAAGGTAAGGGAGACTTTAAAAACTGTTACAAGACTCATATCGTACTAAACCGCCTGTTGTGTTTTTAAGCTTATATAATGCCCCATGAGCAAGGTGCAAGGCAAAAGACACAATAGGACTATTGAAATATTTTGCCTTTGATGTTAGCATGCCCCCTACATGATAATAGGCGCTGTTTGTTTTGAACAGGACGCCCAAGACAGGAGATATACATTATGGAGATTGTCAAGAAAACCATCGGGCGAATGTTAGGAGAAATAGCGGAAAAATACATGAATCTCGACGCAGTCATTCATACTGAAACGGGAGCACGTTACAACTACGGGCTTTTGACCTGGGAAGTCGACCGGGTTGCAAAGGGGTTTATAGAAGCGGGTATACTTAAGGGAACTAAGGTAGCTCTCTGGGCCCCGAATGTTTCTGAGTGGATAATATCATTCCTGGCCCTTTGCAGGATTGGGGCGAGCACGGTCCCCATTGATCCGGGAGCAGATCGAGATGATCTTCATTTTATCCTGGAGCAGTCGGAATGCAGTGCCATAATTATGGCAAAGGGGCTGGAAGTTGAAGAATATGTGGACATGATCCTTTACGAAAGGGACAGAATCCCCTCCCTTGAGAATATTTTCGTGATTGCCGATAAAACATATCCCGAAATGATACCCTGGTCTGAATTGACGGCCATGGGAGACGAGGCAGGCGCAACCACCTTGCAAGAGATAGAAGATGCAATCAGACCGGAAGATCCGGTAGCCATCATGTACACATCCGGCACAACGGGCAATCCAAAGGGTGTTGTCCTGGACCACCTTGGTCTGGTCAACAAATGTATGTTTGGCACAGAGCGCCAGGGTGTGACCCATGAAGACAGGCTCTGTCTCTTTTTTCCCCTGTTCCACATGTTCGGAAATACATGTATTGCGTTAGCAGGGCTCTTGAGGGGCGCGGCCATAATCATACCATGCCAGACATTTGATCCATCCCTGATCATTAAGGCAATATATAAGGAAAAATGTACGGCCATTTACGGGTCTCCCAGCATGTTTCTCGCCCTTGTGGAGCATCCTGAGTTTCAGAAAAAGAAATGGAAATCGCTTCTTAAAGGGACAATCGGCGGGGCACCCTGTCCAATTGAACTGATGAGAAGACTTGTTGAGGATAGCGGTTTGTCGGATATTGTGGTGGGCTACGGCATTACGTAGACGTCTTCCTGGAGTACCGCGACCAACCCGGGCGATCCCATCGACCTGCGCATCTCAACCATCGGGACCCCCCTGGCCTGCAATGAAGTCAAGATAGTGGACCTGGGCACTGGAGAAGACCTCCCCCCCAACACCCAGGGGGAACTCTGTACAAGAGGGTTTTTGATGAAAGAATACTACAAAATGCCTGCCGCAACCGTCGCGGCCATTGACCGGGAAGGGTGGTTTCACACAGGAGATCTCGGGGAAATGGACGAAAACGGATATGTGCGGATTACGGGTCGTGTCAAAGACGTGATTGTCAGGGATGGCATTGAAATCCACCCGGTTGAAGTGGAGGAGGTAATATACGGTCTTCAAGTGGTGTCAGAGGTACAGGTTTTCGGGTTCCCCCACCCTGAAAAAGGGCAGGAGGTTGCGGCCTGGATAAAGGTAAAGGAAGGTCCCGCGCCATCTCTGATTGCCATTGCCGCTCATGTGAAGGACCATATTGATATAAAAAAAATGCCACAGTACTTCAAGATAGTCACGGAATTTCCCATGACCCGGACCGGCAAGGTGCAGAAGTTCAAAATGGCGGAAATGGCACAAAAGGAATACTTGGAAGAGTAGGAGGCTGTCCGAGAATAGACTTCTACTTCGATCGGCTGTAAATTCTGATGGCTGCGTTGTCAAACCCAAAACGTCCTCAACGTGGTCTACTGCCACGCCTACGGCCGTTTTGGCCTTGTCGACTTGCCCTCAAAACTTTCGCACGATCTCGCTACAAAGCCATTCTCGGACAGCCTCCTATCAACTCAGTAATTCGTCATTTTCATGTGTTCTTTTTTGATGCATTTGTTCATGACCACCGTAATGCCCGCTTTTCCGGCTTTTTGCGCTGATTCGTTATGCACAACTCCCTCCTGCATCCAGATAGCGTGCACACCTATTTCAATTGCCTGGTCTACCACAAGGGGGACCCTGGTGGGGTTAAGGAACAGATCGGCCATGTCTATCGGGAACGGGATATCCGTGAGGGTTTTGAAACAGGGCTTACCTAAAATTTCCCTCTGTCCGGGATTGACCGGCACCACTTCATAGCCCTTGTCCATGAGATATTTTGCCACCCTGTTGCTATCCCTGGCCTCTTTTGGTGAAATGCCCACGACCGCAATGGTCCTGCATTTCCGCAGGATTTCTATTATCTCGTCCGCAGGGGGATTACAATCCGGTAGTTCGCAGTTTGTATTTATCATGCCAGGACCTTCTTAAGGGTTTTGATGAACCGCTCGTTTTCTTCAGGCAATCCCACATTGATACGGATATAGTCCGGAAGCCCATAGGCGTCCATTGCACGGACAATAACCCCTTGCTTCAGCATCCGTTCAAAGACCTTTTTTCCGCTGTCAGGGACCTTGATCAGAAAAAAGTTGGTCTGCGTAGGAATATACTCAAAGCCCATGTGATCAAGTTCACTGTATAGATAAAGAAGACCTTCTCTCACCAATTTGAGGGTCCGGGATACAAACTCGACATCTTCAAGTGCGGCCGTGGCCGCGGCCTGCGCTAATGTGCCGGCATTAAAGGGCTGCCTGACCCGGTTAATATAATCGACGAGTTTTTCAGACGCAAACCCGTATCCGATCCTGAGCCCTGCAAGGCCATACAGCTTTGAAAACGTCCTTAAGACGAAAAGTAGGGGGTAGTCCGAAAGCAGGTCAAGGCCGTTTGCGGCCTTTTCATCCGACACAAATTCTATGTATGCCTCATCTAATGCAACGATGATATCCTTGGGAATTTGGTCCAGGAAATCGCGTATTTCATCCATTCTAAGGACTGAACCTGTGGGGTTGTTCGGATTGCAGATAAATACGACCTTGGTCTCAGGTGTGATAGCCTCAGCCATCCTGTTCAGGTCGATCCTGAAGTCCGAAAGGGGTACCGAAATGATCCTGCCACCCGCCCCTTTTACGATTTTTTCATATACCAGGAATGTGGGGAATGCCTGGACCACATGTTCGGTCGGGGATAAAAAGGTCCTGATGATCAATTCGATTATCTCGTTCGAGCCGTTTCCCAGGACGAGCTGCTCAAAAGGAACGCCGAATTTTTTGTTCAACATGTTCTTGAGATAATATCCGCCCCCATCCGGATAACGGTTAAGGGTCGAGGCCTTATCCATGATCGCATTAAGCGCTATGGGGGAGGGGCCGAGCGGGTTTTCATTGGAGGCCAGTTTTATGGAGCCGGTTATGCCCAGTTCCCTTTCAAGTTCCTCTATGGGTTTTCCCGGTGGATAAGGAACCAGGTCCTCTATCCCTTTGTGGGTCAGTTTTTTCATAAAAAGTGCTCCTTATCCCTACCTTAAGCTTTCGGTCAACCTTAAACCCTGAACCGGATAACCTGCTTAGTTACAATAAATTCACCAAAAACGAATGCGGGGCTGGAATATCCATGCCTTCCTGAGTCCTTTAAAAACACTGGCTTTATAGCCTAAGG
>JAIOSR010000395.1 GCA_021107495.1 Desulfobacterales bacterium
AATTCCTTAACTTTAGCTCACTTTAAACTTTAGTTCACTTCAAACTCTTGCAGCGATTCTTCAGGCAGAGCCATATGATTCTGAGCCCCGAATAGATAGATCTTCGACGGCCCCAGACGCCCGGATTTTAAAAGTAAAGATGTAAGGACGACAAGGTAAACATGGTTATTGCCAGCGGAAATACGGGTGTCATAGTAGTGGATATCCAGGGAGACTTCACCACGTGGAAGGACGGATCACTGGCAGTCGATGGCACGGACAGCCACTTTGTAGAGAAGATCCGTAAGGCCACAGAGACCCTCGATAAAAATGGATACCTTATCTTCGGCACACAGGACTGGCACCCTGCAAATCATGTATCTTTCTTTACGAACCATCCCGGGAAACAGGCCTTTGAAGTGATAAAGATAGAAGGAAAAACCCAGGTCCTCTGGCCCCCCCATTGCATACAGGGGACGGAGAATGCGAGGGTCCTCGTGGACAATAACCTCTTCATGGCCATCGTGAAAAAGGGGAAAGATCCCAGGTATGACAGCTACTCCGGTTTTCAGGACGACGGGGGAACCGAAACGGAGATGGATTCCATTCTCAAGAGAAACGGGATCGAAAAGGTTATTGTTTACGGGCTTGCGACCGACTATTGCGTCAAGGCAACGGCCATAGATGCTGCCACTGCAGGTTACAATGTCACGGTTGTAGAAGGTCTGTGCAAGGGCGTGGCACCCGATACCACGGAGAGCGCGCTGAAGGAAATGAAGAAAAAGGGGATAACGGTCTTGAAGGAACTGAACTCAAAAAAGATATAATTGCAAATACAAGGAGCCTTATCCTGGGTAAACGCAATCATCAAATCAAGATAGACAGCTTAAGCCGCTTCCTGGTCTACATTCTTGGCCACAAGCCGTATGAATTCGGGCTGGTACCGGACATGGACGGGTTTGTGTCCTACAAGGAGCTGCTTCAGGCCATTCATGAAGAACCGGGCTGGCATTACGTAAGGCAATCCAATGTAAATGAAGTTCTCTTAGGCAAGGACAGGTCCCTGTTCCAGCCGGAGGAAAAACGTATCCGGGTCCTGGATAGACAATGGCAAATGGACCTTGCTCATCCCTCAGACATGCTGCCGAAGCTCCTGTTTACTCCCATAAGGAGAAAGGCGCATCCCGTGGTTATGGAAAAGGGCCTGAAATCGGCCGAGGGGAAACATATTGTCCTGTCCTCTGATCAGGATATGATCCTGAGGATCGGAAAAAGACGCGACCAAAGCCCCGTACTTCTGGAGATATTAGCCTCATCAGCACAAAGCAAGGGCATCCCGTTCTATACCTTTCGCGATCTGTTCTTATGTACCGGGATTCC
Organism: Desulfobacterales bacterium; assembly: GCA_021107495.1. Taxonomy (GTDB): domain Bacteria; phylum Desulfobacterota; class DSM-4660; order Desulfatiglandales; family Desulfatiglandaceae; genus JAIOSR01. Next base: position 1,360 of record JAIOSR010000395.1, read on the forward strand.
TGCCGAATATATCGCCGGACCCCAGGTATCAAAGGAGGTACTTGAAGGCCTGAGGGCTGCTGCGGTAGCGAAAAAGGAGGTAATCAAGCCAAAACCGGCAGACTTTACTCCCGGTACGTTCCCCCTGGATCCATCAAGGGATACCGATCTTAAAAGGAGGGCCAAAGGGAAAAAGCGAAAGGGATGGAAAGAAGAGGCAAGAAAGGTCAGAAAACATAAACGTCGGTGAGCAGTTGACACGTCTCAGACATTTTTCTACTGTTTATTTCCTTCCGACTCTGGTAATCTCAAGAAAATTCTTTCTGGGGTTTTAAAGCATGTCCCGATTCGTTGAAGTTACGAAGGCAAAATAAATGGGTCATCTCCCATTGAGCGGATTTACCTCAACCCCATAGGGTACAAGGGGTCAAGGAGTCAAGGGGTCGAGGGGTCGAGTGAAAGGAAAAAGATACGGGCTGACTTCACAGATAAGAAAATCGCCTGTTTCTATTCCCAAATATAGCAGAAGGCTATGCTAGAAAGACAACTATCGATTATGTCAGGATGATTTACACATCTTATGGCTCTGTTTGTGAATTAGAAATACAGATATTATCAGCAGGGGATTGGGATTTTATTGAAAAAGGTAAAAGGGATACACTAAAAAAAGACATACCGGGAATCGAAAGAATTTTGAAAGCGCTCATTAAGTCTTTAAAAAACAAACCCTCGAATCCTTGACCCCTTGAATCCCTGAACCCTGACTGTTCAACAGGAGATATTCCATATGTGGTCACAGTGGGCCTTACAGACCGATCTCTATCAACTCACCATGGTAGGCGGATATGTGCTGAAGGGTAAGAAGGATCAGACGGCCACCTTTGATTATTTCTTCCGCAAGATTCCGGATAATGGGGGTTATTGCGTGCTGGCCGGCCTTGCAGACGTGATCGACTACCTGCGGAAACTCCGGTTCACCAAAAAGGACCTCTCTTATCTCGAGCGTTTGGGGATCTTTCCCCAAGAGGTTCTGGAATACTTCGAAAATTTTGTATTTACCGGGGACCTCTGCGCCATTCCCGAGGGAACTGTCGTTTTTCCCCATGAACCATTGATCCGGGTGACCGCGCTACTTCCCGAGGCCCAGATTATAGAAAGCGCACTGCTCAACATAATGAATTTCCAGACCCTGATAGCCACCAAAGGGGCTCGAATGCGCTGGGCCGCCCATGGTGACCCTGTGATCGACTTTGGCCTGAGAAGGGCCCACGGACCTTACGGCGCTTTGATGGCATCCCGCGCTGCTTATATCGGTGGCGTGGATGCTACTTCCAATGTGCTTGCGGGAAGGGTCTACGGCATTCCGGTCAGAGGGACACACGCCCATTCATGGGTTGAGAGTTTCCCCACCGAGTTGGACTCCTTCCGCGCCTACGCCGAAGTATATCCCGATACCTGTCTTTTTTTGGCCGATACCTATGATACGATCAAGAGCGGGGTGCCGAATGCCATTCAAGTGGGGCGCGAGCTAAGGGAAAAAGGCCATGAACTCTTTGGCATTCGCTTAGACAGCGGTGACCTGGCGTATCTGAGTAAAGAGGCCCGTAAAATGCTCGATGAGGCAGGCTTTCCCGAAGCCTCCATCGTGGCCTCCAGTGATCTTGATGAATGGATTGTGGAAAGTCTTAAACGACAGGGCGCGAACATTGACATATGGGGTATCGGCACAAGGCTGGTTACCTCTTTCTCACACCCTGCACTCGGCGGCGTCTATAAGCTGACGGCCCTCGATGATGGGAATAGAATGGAACCCAAGATTAAGCGTTCGGATAACCCCGAAAAAATTACAAACCCCGGTCTCAAAAAGGTGGTCAGGATCTACGATCAGAGGGGACGGATGAGAGGTGACGTGCTGTTTTTGGATGAGGAGGAAATCACGGAGGAACACTCCATTCGTGCATATCATCCCCTGTTCGCCCATGTTTTCAAGACTTATCCAAAACGTTTCAAGGTTCGGGAACTCCTTGAGCCCATATTTCAAAAGGGGGAGCTGGTCTATAAAAGCCCTTCCGTCAAGGCTATACGGGAAAATGCCCTGAAAAATCTGAAACAACTGGATGCAGCTTACAAGCGTTTCCGCAACCCCCATACATATCACATAAGCCTCAGCCCTTCTCTCTTCAAAATCAAACAGCGCCTGCTGCGTGAGGCCGCAAAACGGAAATGAAGTATCTGCACCATATTTGGGGGAACTCGAATTTATGCAGACATCTCTTGAATGACGACCGGCGTCCGTCAAGGCATGCCCCGCCACTATCGACTAACGCCCCTACTTATTGAGCTATTACGAAATTAGCCTCTTTTGACCCTTCATCCCACCTTTTACCTTACCATTTTCAACTCTCTCCATATTTACGGAAACAAGCCTTCCTGTCACATCTTTATCCGAGGGAAAAACCACCGGCAGGTAATTATCACTCATGCCCCTGAATATGTTTTTTTCCCCTGAATCCCATTTTTCTGCAAGAACTAAAAAATCTTTGTTCAGGCAACCGTGATAGAATGCATCTCTTTTTATCTGCCCCAGATTCCTCAATTCTGCGGCCCTTCTCTTGATTTCCTCCGGGGCCATTTGGCCGGCAAGACCTGCTGCCTCGGTTCCGGGTCTGGCTGAAAAGGGGAAGACATGGAGATATGACACGGGCAAATCTTTGATCAGGGAGCATGTGTTTTCATGGGCAGCCTTAGCCTCCCCCGGAAACCCGGAAATGATATCAACCCCCATGGCGGCAAGAGGGATTCTGTCATAGATGGTTTCAATCAATTTGGCAAACGTCCCTGTCTTGTAATTTCGGTTCATCTTCTTCAGGGTCCCGTCATCACCACTTTGAAGAGATATATGGAAATGCCGGCAGAGCCATTCTTCAGATGCCGCCATGTCTATAAGTTCTTCGTCTATTTCATCGGGATGCAGGGAGCTGAGTCTTATGCGAACGGGGAAGCCCTCCTTTCCGAGAGACCGAAGCACCGCATTAAGATTCATTCCTCCCCCGAGATCCGCTCCGTACTTTCCAAGATGAATTCCGGTCAGAACAATCTCCCGGTAGCCCTCACCTGCCAAGGACTCTACCATGGATAGGACCTTTGAAGCAGGGAGACTCCTGTAGGGCCCCCTGGCAAAAGGGACAATGCAATAGGCGCAAAAGGATTGACAACCGTCCTGTATTTTGAGGTTGGCACGGGTTCGACCAGGAAACCGCTTTATTCGAAGAAACTCGAAATCCATTTCTGGCTCAAATTCGGTCAGGATAACAGCCTGTTGCATCGATTCCGCTGCATTCACAAGAAGTCCGGGAAGTTTTCCCTTTGCCCTGTTGTCCGCGATCAGCCCAATTCCCTGGATCCGGGTAAGCTCATCAGGGAAAACCTGGGCATAGCATCCTACGGCAGCGACCAGCCCTTCCGGGTTCTCCCTGATTGCCTTTCTGATGGCCTGTCTTGACTGGTGAGAAGCCCTTTGTGTGACGATACAAGTGTTAATAACTGCAATGTCCGCCCTTTCCCCCTTGATCGCCCGGCGCAATCCCGCATGAGCAAGTTCCTCACTCAGATATGCGGATTCATACTGGTTCACCCTGCATCCGAGGGTTATGATTTTAAATGATCCGGCCATTGTTTAACCTGATATTACTAAAATTCATTTTTTATTTTTGTGTATTTTGTCCACCCTCCGTAGCAGGCTACTGCGGAGGACGGGCGCATTTTTGCCTGCCCTGTGGAATGCGAAGCTTATTCCTCTGGGGCGGCCATGTCAAAATTGCATCACATGGTTTTTCAAGCTGAATGCTGACGGCTGATCGCTGACAGCCTCTTAGCGTTTGAGCGCTAATTCATTTAAGGTAATATTCAATTTTATTTAAGAAAGCAATCAGAAGGGACACAATATGCCATTTGCACTTCCATTTAACCTGTGATAAACTTTATTTTTATGGATCATCTCCCAATTAGTCGTAATTAATTAAGGCAAAATAAATTGGTTATTTCCAATTGAGCAGGTGTTATCCCATAGGGTACAAGGGGTCAAGGCCCGACCTGTCGCGACTCTATGATTACTTAAGTTATAGGCCAAGCCTCACAATGCTGACAGTTTATTGAAAATCCAGTAAGGTTAATCGGTCTGGGCCAGGGATTCAAGGGTTCGAGTGATCCGCCACAGAACAGGCGGATAAAAATGCTAAAGAATTACAAAGGATTGAAAATCCGGCAAAAGTAATACCAACTCCGTTTAGAGATATATGGAATAATAGCAAAACTTTCAGGTGAATCGGGTTCACGAAACAAAGACATAACGGAAAGCGAAAGAAGGTTGAAAGCCTGATAAAGTTTTTTGAAAACAAATAGCTTGTCGAAGATCCCGTTGACTTTCACGGGGAATCGTTGACCCCTTGAATCCTTGGCCCCTCTTCTCCAACCCGTCCTCCGTATCAGGCTACTGCGGAGGGTGGATTAAATTGGAGAAGAACCATCGGTATTTAAATTGATGAAAGAACTTTGTAAGGGGGAATTGCAGTGGAAGATACCAACGGAAGCAGGGAACTATCCAGGAAATTTGATATTGTGCTGGAAATGGAGAAGACTTTAGATGAAATGGATAAAGCATTCGATTTGGAAGATATTGATGCTGTTTCGGAATTAATTTCTTTTATAAGATTTCTGGTAAAAGACCTGGATGATATCTTTTCAGGAGAATACGAAAATTTGAGATACAGGGAGTTTGTTTTTAGAAGAAAAGGAGGGAATTAGGAAACATTATCTATCCCGGCCCCGATGCCGTGTACCTTATGCTTTAATTGCGCCTTCCGCATTCCTCTTTATCCATCCCCCTCCCAACACCCTCTCTCCATCATAACACACAAGTGCCTGGCCCGGCGTAATGGCCCACTGTGGCTCAGCAAATATAAACCTGACCTCGTCAGGAGAAATGACCTCCAGGCTGCCCGGTGCGGCCCTGTGTCTGTACCTGATCTGTGCCTGCGCCTCAATAACCCTCTCGGGAGGCATCTTTCCGATCCAGTGGAATATAGCAGCCTCCACCCGTTTTGAAAAAAGGGCCTCCTTTCTTGCCACTACCACTTCGTTTGCCTCGGGCCTGATTTCTTTCACATAATACGGACGCGAAGAGGCGATCCCCAAACCCTGCCTCTGGCCTATAGTATACCTGTAGACGCCTTTGTGCTCCCCCAGTTTTTGACCGTCCGAACTGATGATGTTTCCTCTTTTATTCACCCCGGGGGCCATCCGGGTCTCGACAAATTGCCGGTAATCATTCCCCGGTATAAAACAGATCTCCTGGCTTTCAGGAATAGATTGAACCGGCAGTCCCATTTCAAGGGCCTGTTCTTTGGCCTCTTCTTTGCTCATCTCCCCTAAAGGAAAAACAGACCTTAAAAGACACACCTGTGCGAGCCGGTGAAGAAAGTAGGACTGGTCCTTTCTCCCGTCCCTGCCCCGTAAGAGCTTCACATCCCTGCCTTGATCTCCCGTTTCAAGCCTGGCGTAATGTCCGGTGGCGATAAAACTAATTCCGTTTTCCTTCGCATATCGCAAAAGTGTTTCAAACTTGATCAACGCGTTACAACTGACACAGGGATTAGGCGTAATACCCTGAAAATAGGCACCCACAAACGGCTCAATGATCAGCCGCTCAAAGTCATTCCTCAGGTCTATTATTTGGAGGGATATTTCAAGATGCAGGGCAATCCTTTCAGCCTCTTCTATTCTCGCATCCGTAATTGAAGCGGGGGCCGGAAGGAGAAAATGAAGCCCTTGGACTTCCCACCCTGCGGATTTCAAAAGTGCGGCAGCCATGGAACTGTCCAGCCCCCCGCTCATGGCCACCACTACTGATGTGGGTTTTGTTTTCATATGTACTACCTTAATATTTTGTTATACTTTAGCCCGTTGCAAGGGTGAGGTTTAAAGAAGTTAGATTCATCCGGTTAATGAGTACGCCTCGAGACAACACATGACTGCGAGGTTGAAGGTTGAAGCGGTCTTTTCGTAGTGACTGCTGGAAGGCCTTCGTGATTTCAGGCTGTTATGGGATGGGGGACCCCCTGGCTCCGACGCTCCGAAGGAGCGGAGGAGAACAGCGGAGGGGGGAGGCTTCACCCGCCCATAACTGCTTGAAATCACCAGACCGAGAAGCTCGGAATCGAAGAAAAGACTGCTTCAACCTTCCCATCTGCCAACTTCATATCCGAACGGTTTCGCGGTACTTATTTACCGGATAACCCAGGAGTTACAATACTCCCGCAACTTTCAAAGGGCTAAAATGTTACAATATCTTTTCGTTGAGCAACCCTATCATGTCAGCAACTTCATTAATTTTCAATTCATTTTAATATTTGATTTTTGAATCATTAATGTTTATGGTATAGCCCTTAACTTTCAAAAATCACTTGGTTTATTGTAACCGAAGGGCGAATATTTCTTGATGACTTCGATAGAAAACATTAAGGATTCCAGCCTGCCTGACCTTTCAGAAGGCGGGTTGATTGCCTGTCACGAATGCGATTTACTGCACAGCATCGAACCTCTTCCGGCTGGCGGCAAGGCCCTTTGCACAAGGTGTGGAGCTTTACTATATCGGAATATCCCCAACAGCATTGAAAAATCACTGGCATTAAACTTAGCCGGTTTAATGTTTTTCGTCATGGCCAACGTATTCCCCTTCATCTCCCTTAAGCTGAGCGGTCGCGTCGAGGAGAACGTTTTTCTCTCCGGGGCCTTGGCGCTTTACCGTCTGGGCATGGGTGAAGTCGGTCTCCCGGTGATCCTGACGAGCTTTCTATTCCCCTTGGTGACCATCGCCGGGATGCTTTACATCTTCCTTCCTCTGAAATTTGGAGAGCGTCCCTGGAAAATGGCCGCGGTATATCGCCTGGTCCGGTCCTTAGCCCCGTGGAACCTGCTCGCGGTCTTTATGCTTGGGGTCATGATCGCCATTGTCAAACTTCTCGACCTTGCCACCATCATACCAGGTATTTCCCTTTATTCTTTTGTAGGGCTTATGGTGGTATCGACAGCGGCACACGCGAACACGGACCCTTCTGTGATCTGGCCCCGCATGAGGCTCGAACCTTCGGGGAACGGAAAGGGGGCCACGGCGGCCGAGCGGGACCTGATCAGCTGCCATACGTGCGCCCTGCTCGTTCCGAAAACAAACCTTGCCGAACACGGACATGGCGACTGTCCCCGTTGCGGAACCTCTCTCCACAGCCGAAAGGCCAATAGCCTTGTACGGACCTGGGCCCTTATCTTTGCCGCGACCCTCCTTTATATCCCGGCCAACGTCTACCCGGTAATGACGGTAATCCGATTCGGTCAGGGTCACCCCAATACTATTCTTAGTGGAGTCGTTCACCTGATTGAAGGGGGAATGTGGGTGCTTGCAATGATAATTTTTTTCGCAAGCATCGTGGTGCCGGTGCTGAAACTGATCGTGCTGTCCTTTCTGCTGCTTACGATCAAGAAAAAATCATCGTGGCGGTCCCGGGACCGGACCCACATCTTTCGCGTCACCGAAGGCGTGGGTGCATGGTCTATGGTAGATATTTATGTAGTTGCAGTTCTGGCCGGATTGGTAAACCTCGGTGCCCTGTCGACTATTCGACCCGGCATCGGTGTTGCATTCTTCGCCGCCGTTGTTGTCATTACAATGTTCGCCGCTCACAGCTTCGATCCCAGACTGATCTGGGATAATATTGAAAGGGCAAAATGAAGGATTCTCATACTGACTCAGCCAACGCCTCAACGGCCCCCTCACCAATGATCAAAAAGAAGTCGGGATTTTCCTTAGTATGGCTGATTCCAATTATCACAGCCCTTATTGGCGGCTGGCTCATCTTCAAGACACTCTCTGAAAAGGGACCGGATATCACCATCACCTTCAAGACCGCTGAAGGCATCCAGGCTGGAAAAACCAAGATAAAGTACAAGGAAATTGAGATCGGTGTAGTAGATTCCGTGCATTTCAGCAAAGACTTCTCCCATATCATCGTAAAGGCCAGCATGGAAAAGGGGTCACAGTCGTTCCTTCGGCGAGGCACTCGCTTCTGGGTGGTCAAGCCCCGTCTCAGTCTCCGTGGGGCCTCGGGTCTCGGCACTCTGCTTTCGGGTGCTTATATCGAAATCGAGCCGGGTCAGGGAGCTCCCCAGAAGCGCTTTGTCGGACTCGATGTGCCGCCGGTAATCAAGGCCGATGTAGCCGGAATAAAGATCGTGCTCCTGACTAAGAAACTCGGTTCCATCGACACGGGTTCACCTGTCTACTATCACGGGATCCTTGCCGGCGAGACTCTCGGATGGGAGCTTGGAAACGATCGAAAGAGTATTTTTATCCATGCTTTTATCAAGGCCCCCTACGACAAGCTTGTTCATAGCAACACAAGATTCTGGAATGTGAGCGGGGTGGATGTTTCAATCGGATCTGAAGGTATCAGCGTGCGCACGGAATCTCTCCATTCCCTTCTTTACGGCGGTATCGCTTTTGAGACCCCGGACACCCTGGAACAGGTGAAGGAGAATGTGGAAGGACTGGTTTTCACCCTCTATGACGACATGAAAAGCATCCAGGAGCAGTACTACACAAAGAAAATTACTTTCATCCTCTTTTTTGATGGGTCTGTTAGAGGCCTTAACGTGGGTGCTCCTGTTGAGTTCAAAGGGATCAAGGTCGGATCGGTGAAGGACATCCGTCTTGAATTCGACAGCCGCGACACCTCATTCCGGATTCCGGTCCTTATAGAAATCGAACCGGAAAGGGTCATCGAACGGGGAAAAGATAAGGTCTCATCGCCATTCCAGACCTTGAAAACCCTGGTCGACCGTGGCTTGCGGGCCAGATTACAGTCGGGCAGCCTCCTTACCGGAAAGCTTTTCGTTGAACTCGACATGCATCCCGGCACCTCTGTCCGGTTGGTGAATGAGGGGGGCCCATTCCCTGAATTGCCCACCATTCCGGCCAGTCTGCAACAGATGACCGCATCCCTTAAAGGTATTCTCGCCAAATTGGAAAGGGTGGACATGGAAAAAATCGGAATGGAATTCCTGGCGACCCTTAAAGAGGCCAATAAGTTTGCAAAAGGTGCAAGTAATCTTATCAATAAACCGGAACTCCAGGACGCAGTGGAAAATCTGACTGAGTCGCTGAACGCTTTAAAAAGCCTTTTGCGTAAACTGGACCGGCGCGTTGAGCCGGTTGCGGAGAACCTGGAAAAGGCTATTGGAGCCGGCCATCAGGCCCTGGAAAAAGCCCGGATCACAATGGGGCTGGTCGACGAGGTGCTCAAGCCCGATTCACCCCTCCAGTACAGATTTATTGAGTTGACAGAGGAATTGGCCGAAACGGCCCGTTCCATCCGTGCCCTTGTTGACCTGTTAGAAAGAAACCCCGACGCCCTGATCTTCGGCAAAGATTCTTCAGGAGAGAAATAATGCCGCTTTTATTTTTGCGAATACGGATTGTTCTGTTTTTAGTGCTGGCGGGAAGCTTCTTATGCGGTTGCCTTTCGACAACCACCTCGGCCACCCGGTTCTACGTCCTTAACCCGCTTGACCCCGGCGTAAGCCCTATAAGCGAAATCGACCGGAAAGACGCGTTGTCCGTGGAGGTAGCCTCGCTTCGACTGCCCCAGTACCTGGAAAGACCGCAGATCGTCACCCGGAGCAGCAAAAACCGACTGGAACTTGCAGAATACCGTCAGTGGGGAGGGAACCTCAGAAAAAACATGATGCGTGTACTCGCCCAGAACCTTTCCCGGCTGCTTGCCACCCCTCATATCGCCATCTACCCGCACCGTCCAACAATCTCACCTGATTTTCGTGTTGACCTGGAGGTGATGCACTTTGAGAGGGATTCCGATGGACAGGTGCGTCTTTCAGCCCAGTGGCGTCTTTCCGGTGGAAATGATCGAAAACCCCTGACAACGCGAATCACTGACCTGGCGAGCCCGATTTTTCAGAAAGAAGGAGATTTCGAACACACGGTTTCGGCCATGAGCGAGCTTTTTGGTGAGTTAAGTCAAATCATAGGCAGTGCGATCCTGGAATACGTTCACGGGAGGCCCGAGTCTTGATGCGGCATAGGATGCCAAAATATGCAAACGCCCTGCTGTCCGGAATTGTTCTGCTCCCGGCACTCCTTTTTTTTACGGTATTTTCCGAACCTGTCCGGGCGAATGAGACATGGACCGGACGTAGTATCATGGATGAGGTTTTCAAACGCCACGAAATGTTTCCTTATGTCTTTGAAGAGCAGACCATTATCATGACGGACAGTGCGGAAAACCGCGATGTCAGAAAGGCTCGACGCTTCTCCCGGGTGGAAAAGGATGGAACCGTCAAATATCTTCTGGTTTTCGACAATCCGTCCGAGGTCCGAGGGGTAGCGCTGCTGGCGATTCGTCATCATACCGGTCGTATAGAAAGCATTATATATCTGCCCGCTTTTGGAAAGAAACTGAAATCCAACATCGGGAAAAGCAGAGGCACCAATTTCTTAGGCACCGACTTTGCGTTAGAAGATCTGGCCGCGGAGGTATTATCGGATTTTCGTTATGTCCGTGAAGCAGATCAGAAGATCAATAAGATAAACCATTTTGTAGTTGAGGCCTTTCCACAGGACAAAGAGGTCGAACGTGTTACGGGTTACGGCCTGCGCCGGCACTTTATTAGACAGGACAACTTCTTCATCATTCGTACCGACTACTACGATCGTAGAGGCCGGTTTTTCAAGAGCCAGACCAGCCACGATCTAAAAAGAGTGGATGGCGATATGTGGCGTGCCAGTATGATCCTCATGGAAAACCACAGGGACAGGCATAATACGTTAATAAAGATTGATCGGCGTGTCTTTTCCCAAGATTACGTGCCCGCTGAGATGTTTACATGCAACTGGCTTTTGGAGAACCGACACATTCAGAACACCGAAAGGTCTCTTTTCCAGGCCCAGGCCGCGTCCGGATCTTCCGGGGAGAATGAATAACAGCAGTAATTTGGCTGCTGTAAAATTAGGACACAGATTTACGCAGATTTCCACAGATTTTATTAACGTTAGTTTTTTATCATATTTCATATTATCAAAAAGATTAATGAATCTGTGTCATCCGTTTTTATCCGCGTCCCATTTGTAATAAATGAAAATCAAATAGTGTGGAGAAGTGATTATGTTTTCCCGATCACTCATGATTGGAGTGAACCACCGCCTGGCCACTTTTATTTTTTTGGTGTTGGTTACATGTGTTGCCGGGTTGGGTCTGCCCAACCTCCGGGTGGACACCGGCTTCAACAGCCTGATACCCGACAGCGACCCGGACTTACCGGTCTATGATCGAATCGCCCGGGAGTTCGGGTCGGACAACCGTACCCTCGTCTATGTACGGGACAAAGAGCTCTGGACTCCGGCCAAGCTGGCTGCCTTAGAGGAATTGCATTACGCGCTGGAGGGCCTTGACTTTGTTGAGCGGGTGGACGACCTCTTCAATTTACGCAGCATTCGGGGGTCAGGGGGAAAGATCGACTCGCGGGTTATCTTGGCGGAAGCCCCCAAGGACCAGGCAACCATCGACCAGGCACGTTCCGACGCTCTTTACAATCCACTCGTTGTCGGAAATCTCCTCTCTCAAGACGGGACAGTGACGGCCTTGCTTGTTTCAGTGCACGAGGACGGCAACGACAACAGATCCAACCGCCAGGTCAACGAAGTCCTGGAAAATGTCCTAAAACCGGCTCGAT